>DATEOG010000023.1:0-11200 GCA_035274345.1 Gemmatimonadaceae bacterium | reverse complement strand
CCGCTCGGCACCCGCGGCACGCTCAAGGGAGAGAAGTGGGAGGTCGTCGGCTACCAGGTGCGCAGCATCACGGTGGATGGCACTTCGTACTACTGGGACGAGTACGTGCTGTTCAACCCGTACAAGGGATTCCGATACCTCACCCAGTATGACGGCCACTGGAACGACGTTCAGATCGTGAAGGCGGCGCCCTACGAGTTGAAGACAGGCAGTCGCCCGATGGTGATCCTGCACAAGGAGACGTTCAAGCACTTCCAGACCGCGACGGCGACGACGGAGTTCGTGCTCGGCGAGTTTCCCTGGCAGGTGCACTTCGGCGACCGCGCGCAGACGCGTGATTTCATCGCGCCGCCGCGCATGCTGAGCGAGGAGAGCACCGAGGAGGAGACCACCTGGTCGCTCGGCACCTACATGACCGGCGCGCAGGTGTGGACGGCGTTCTCGCTCCCGGGCAAGGCGCCCGGCGCGCGCGGCGTGTTCGCCAACCAGCCGAGCGACCTGAAGCCGCGCGCGGGATCGCTGGCAAAGCGCTACCTGCTCCTGGCCGCGATCGTGATCGCACTCGGTGTGCTGCGGCTCGTCACCGCGTCGCGCGAGACGGTGTTCGACAGCAAGGTCGCGTTCTTCAAGCCGGGCGCGCTCGCCGATTCGCTCGCCTTCGTCACGCCCACGTTCCAGGTGCAGGGCCGCACATCGAATCTCGAGGTCCGCACCGAGGCGCAGGTCGACAACGGCTGGGCGTACTTCGACTACGCGCTCGTCAACGAGACGACGGGGCAGACGTACGAGTTCGGCCGCGAGGTGAGCTACTACCACGGCCGCGACTCCGACGGCAACTGGTCCGAAGGATCGCGCCGCGATCGGGCCGTGCTGCCGAGCGTGCCGGCAGGGCCGTACTTCCTGCGCGTGCTGCCCGAAGCGCAGGTGACGACCGACTTCCTCGAGTATCGCATCCTCGTCCGCCGCGACGTCCCGATCATTTTTCCTTATCTGATCGGACTGATCCTGCTCGCCGTGCCGCCCGTGTTCATGGGCTTGCGCGCGTGGGGGATGGAGAGCGCGCGCTGGAAGGAGAGCGACTATGCCCCGAGCGAGGACGATGACGACGACGACGACGACGAGTAAACGATGAAGCACCCCATCTACACCGTGTTCGGTGCGCTGCTCATCGGGCTCATCGTCACCGCCGAGCTGCGCGGCTGGACGCCGATGCGCCCCACCGAGGTGAAGAACACCACGCCACGCTCGATTCGCGACAACCCGGGCGCCTATCGCCCGCACTACCGTACCTACATCGGCGGCACCTACATGCGAGGCAAATGAGATGACCGACGTCTACTCCTCGATGGTCCAGAACGCGGTGGCAGCCGTCCTCTTCGCCATCATCGGCGTCGTCCTGTTCATCGTCGCCTTCATGGTCTTCGACAAGCTCACGCCCGGCTCGCTCTGGAAGGAGCTGATCGAAGATCAGAACACGGCGATCGGCGTGCTGATGGGCGCGGTGGCCATTGCGTTGGCAATCATTATCGCCGCCGCAGTACACTGAGCGAGTGTCGGTAGTGAGTTGTGAGTGGTGAGTCTTGAGTGACTGCGTCGGCAGTTGCAGTCACCCACAACCCATCACCCAAAACCCACCACCCGGTTCATGGCCGTCCCTCTCTTCCTCTCAGTACTCCTCATCGCCGCGTGCGGGCTGATCTACGAGCTCGTCGCCAGCGCCCTCGCCAGCTATCTGCTCGGCGACAGCGTGACCCAGTTCTCCACGGTGATCGGGACGTATCTCTTCGCCATGGGGGTCGGGAGCTGGCTGTCGCGGTTCCTCTCGCGCGGGCTGGTCGCGCGGTTCATCACGATCGAGCTGCTCGTCGGGCTGGTGGGAGGCTTCTCGTCCACCATCCTGTTCCTCACCTTCGCCTACACGGACGCGTTCCGGCTCGTGCTGTACGTGCTGGTCGCCATCCTCGGTGTCTTCGTCGGCCTCGAGATCCCGCTGCTGATGCGGATCCTCAAGGACCGCTACTCGTTCAAGGACGTCGTCGCGAACGTCCTGACCTTTGACTATCTGGGCGCGCTCGCCGCGTCCCTCGCCTTCCCGATCATCCTCGTGCCGCGCCTGGGCCTCGTGCGCTCGGCGTTGCTGTTCGGGCTGATCAACGCCGGCGTTGCCCTCTGGTCGGTGTGGCTCTTCCGCGCACACCTGGGCGCGCGGCGCATTCTCGCCGGCGCCTGTGTCGCCGTGCTGCTGCTCCTCTCCGTCGGCATGGTCGGCGCGGAGCGGGTCACGACCATCGCCGAGAACGGCATCTATTCCGACGAGGTGATCTTCGCGCGGCACACGCGCTACCAGCGCATCGTGCTGACGGCATGGAAGGACGACCTCCGGCTCTGGCTCAACTCACACCTGCAGTTCAGCTCGCGCGACGAGTACCGCTATCACGAGGCACTCGTCCACCCCGGGCTCGCGGCGCGACCGACGGCTCGGCGCGTGCTCATCCTCGGCGGCGGTGACGGCCTCGCTGCGCGCGAAGTGCTCAGGCATCCGGGAGTGGAGTCGATCACGCTGGTGGACCTCGATCCGGAGATGACGCGGATCTTCTCCACCCACCCGCTGCTCGTCGCGCTCAATCAGCGCTCGCTGTCGTCGCCGAAGCTCCACGTCGTCAACGACGACGCCTTCGTCTGGCTCGACAAGAACGCCGACATGTTCGACTTCATCATCGTGGACTTCCCCGACCCGAACAACTACGGCGTGGGCAAGCTGTACACGACGGCGTTCTACCGCCTGCTTTCGCGTCATCTCTCACGCGGCGGCCTCATGTCCGTGCAGGCGACGTCGCCGCTGTTCGCCCGCAAGAGCTACTGGTGCATCGCCGAGACGATCGGTCAGGCCGGGCTCACCACCTACCCGTATCATCTGTACGTGCCCTCGTTCGGCGAATGGGGGTTCGTGCTCGCCACGCGAGACGGCGGCTATATGCCTCCGACGACGCTCCCCACCGGCCTGCGCTACCTCACCGTCGCCGAGGTGCCGCGGCTGTTCGCGTTCTCGGCCGACATGCAACGCGTCGCCGTCGAGCCCAACCGACTCAACACTCAGGTGTTGGTTCGGTATTACGAGGAGGAGTGGGACCGGGTGAATCGATGAAGTGGTCGGAGTTCGCATGGCCTCGAGCCGCGCTTCGAGCGACGATCAACGGCGGAACGCGGATCTTGAACGGCGATGACGCGGAAACTGCCGGATCTCCGGCGCAGTGAACCGTGCAGCGACAAAAGAGACTTTGGGTCGCTGAGTGACCACTAGCGAGAAGGAAGGCGCCCCTTCGCGCCGAACGTTCCTCATCGCGGGAGGCGCTGCCGTTGCCGCCGCCGCCGGCATCGTCGTGGCGAAGTTCACGCGCGCGCCCGCGCTGCTCGGGCTCGGCCGCAAGAGCGGTCCACGCATCACCGGCGGGTGGGTGAACGAGAGTGCGGCGCTCGGCCATCGGCTGCGCGACGGCGCACCGATGCCGGCTCCGCGACGAACGGTGCGCGTGCCCGTCGTGATCGTCGGCGGAGGGATCGCCGGGCTGAGCGCTGCGTGGCAGCTCGAGCGCAATGGCTTTCGCGACTACGTGCTGCTGGAGATGGAGCGCGAGGCCGGCGGCAACTCACGCGGTGGGGAGAACGCCGTCTCACGCTACCCGTGGGCGGCGCACTACGTCCCGGTGCCCGGTCCGCGTGCGACGCTCGTGCGCGAGTTGTTCCGCGAGCTCGGCGTTCTCACCGAGGCCGGATGGGATGAGCGAAGCCTCTGCTTCGCGCCGCAGGAGCGCATGTTCGTGCACGGTGAATGGCAGAGCGGGCTCGAGTCGGAGCTCCTCGCCTCTCGCACCGGACGCGACGAGCTACGGCGCTTCGGTGAGTTGATCGAGGAGCAGCGCCGCACCGGTGAGTTCACCATCCCCATGGCGCTCGGCGCGCGAGCGGACTCTGCGCTCGATCGCATCTCGTTCGCCGAGTGGCTGGACGTGAATGGGCTGCGCTCGCCCGCGATCCGCTGGTACGCCGAGTACGGCACGCGCGACGACTATGGCGCGCTCACGCGGGATACGTCGGCATGGGCCGGCGTGCACTACCATGCGTCGCGCGAGCCGACGGAGCAGGGACCGCTCACCTGGCCGGAAGGGAATGCGTGGATCGCACGACGACTGGCCGAGCGAATCGGCTCTCGTCTGATGACCGGTGCACCGGTTCACCGGATTCTCTCGAATGGAAGAAATGGGTGGCGAGTGCGTGCCGGCGATGTCGAGTACGCGTGTGATCACGTCATATTCGCTGCGCCGACATTTCTCGCACCGTACGTCGTGGACGGCATGCGCGCGCCCGGGTTCACCTATTCGCCATGGCTCGTGGCGAACATCACCCTCGATCGCTGGCCCGACGACCGCGGCGTGCCCCCCGCTTGGGACAATGTCGTACGCAACGGGGTAGGACTTGGCTACGTAGTTGCAACACACCAGTCTCTGCGCGCGCGAGATACTGGTCCGACCGTCTGGACGTACTATTGCGCGCTCGCGACCCGCGATACGGCCACTGAACGCACGTTGTTGCACAAATCCACCTGGTCAGATTGGGTGGAACGAATAATGATGGAGTTATCGGTGGCGCACCCGAACATCCGGCGATGCGTCACGCACGTAGATATGGTACGACTCGGGCATGCGATGGTGCGCCCGACGATTGGATTTCTCGGCGCCGACGCCAGGCGCATTGCTCAGTGGGCGCCCCGCAACATCCACCTCGCCCACTCCGACCTCAGCGGCCTCTCGCTGTTCGAGGAGGCACAGTACCGCGGCGTCGTCGCTGCGGACACGGTTCTCGCCGCACAGCACCGAGGGTAGCGCCGACGACGGCGCGCACCCGACGTTCCATCCCGCCTCCCCTCGTCTCGCACATCGTGCCCTTCCCGAGACTCGCGCCCTTCATTCGCAGCACTGTCGCCGTCCTGTACCGGCAGAACCGCATCCGCGGCGTTCTCGCGGCTACGGCGGCGCTCGCATTGCTGCTCTCGCCGTATCGCTCCGACAGTGCGCTGGTGAGCGCGCTGGCGGGGCTCACGGCGTACGTCGCCTTCGTCGGCGTGAGCACGCTCTGGATCGTCCGTCGCCAGCGAGCTGGTATTCCGCTCATGTCGGCGCATGGCGTTGCGGACGTGACGCTCATGTTCGTCATGGCGCAGACGCTGTCGATCGGTGCGGAGTCGGGATGGGTGCTGCTCGCTGCCACGATCCCGCTGCAGATCGCCATGTTCCAGTTCGGCGTGCGCCCCGCGGTGCTCGTGCTGGTCGCGACGCTCTTCTGGCAGCTTGCGCTCATGGTGCTCGCCGACTCGGCGCCACAGGCGCTGCCGGTCACGGCACTTCCCGCGTTCGCGAGCTATCTGTTGCTTGCGCTCGTGAGCTTCCTGCTGCACCGGCGCGTCGAGCGACGACTGGCGGCGTTGCGCTCGCTCTTCGACGAGGCGCGCGAGGGAGATTTCCGTCGCGAATACGACATCGAGAACGATCTCCACGCCGACTCCATCACCGCCGTCGGCGCCGCATTCAACGAGCTCCGGGCCGAGCTTGCACCTCTCGTCAACGCCGACCCCGCCACGGGCTGCCTCAATCGCCGCGGCTTCGCCATCCAGCTCGAGCGCGCGCTCCTCGAGGCGCGCCGCCGTCGTGGCGAGGTCGCGCTGCTCGCGCTCGACCTGGATCATTTCAAGCAGATCAACGACCGCTTCGGGCATCTCGTCGGCGACGAGGTGCTTTACGAGGTCGCCGCGATGATCACCGAAGCCGTGAGCGAGGAGGGCGTCGTCGCGCGCATGGGCGGCGAGGAGTTCACCGTGCTGTTGCCGTGGGCCGATGCCGAAGCGGCAGGCGCGGTGGCCGAGCGCATCATGTCTCGCCTGCGCGGACGGCAGTGTCGCGCACTGCCGCCGGACACTGCCGTCACCATGAGCATCGGGATCGCCGCCGAGCGCATCATCGACGCGAACATCGGTGCGGCGTTGCGTGCGCGCGCCGACGAGGCGCTCTACGCCGCGAAGCGCGGCGGCCGCGATCGCGTTCTGCTCTGGGCATCGGGGGTGCGCTCGAACGCCACGCCGCCCACGTCCATGGCCGTGATCGCGAGGCGCTCTGGCGAACGGTCGCGATACCCCACGCCGGCAGGGCCCGGAAACCCCGTGCGAGGATGATGCTCGGACTTAAGTAGCGTGGTTCGCAACTTGTTGCGTACCCGTAGTGATTTTTTGTCCCGTAAAACCCGGTCTGATGACGCCTGCGCAGGGCTCCAGAAGCTGTTACCCAGTAGAGAGATACACGTCTATTCCATGCACGTCGGTTGCTGCTGGCACCGTCGCTGCTAAATGAGGGGGCGAAGACGTCCCTCCCAGTAACACGCCCGCCGAAATCTCCTCCCTCCCCCGTGCGGCGCGTTCACTTGCACTCCAAGGCTACCCATGCGTAAGACCCGTCGCGGCTTCACCCTGATCGAGCTTCTGATCGTCGTCGTGATCATCGGCATCCTGGCCGCGATCGCGATCCCGAAGTTCGCCAACACCAAGTCGAAGGCGTACATCGCCGCCATGAAGTCGGATCTCCGCAACCTCGTGACGGCCGAGGAGTCGTACTTCTCGGATTCGGCCGTCTACGCGACGGACACCTCGAAGGGCATGAAGTTCAAGCCGTCGACGGGTGTCGCGATGCCGACGATTGCGATCTTCTCGGGCGCCTGGCTCGCGACGAACACGCACAGCCAGCTGGCGAACTTCTCGTGCGGTATCGGCGTCAACACGACCAACCCGCTGGTCACCAGCGCGGGCGACGGCGAGCCGACCTGTAAGTAAGGGATCGTCGCAGGTGTAAGAGATCCGGAGGTCGGTTACTGGACGAGGGTCCTCGACGGGGTCGCAGCCGACGGACCGACCTTCTGGATCGACACGGCACCCGCACCGGCATCGCCGGGCGGGTGCCGTGTCGCGTCGAGGGCTCTGGTGTTGCAGAAGCACCGAGCCACGACCGCCGCGCACCGGTGCCGCGCGGTCAATACCGTTCAAGCGCCGTCGTCTCACGCGCGCGACGTTGATGTCGGACTCGAGGACTGGTGCCAGGACCCATTCATCTTCCCATCGCGTTGCTGCTGGCCGTCACATACGCTGACGGCACGACGCCCCCGAGCGTGTCGCGGGCGTGCTGCTCCGCGCTGGAGGCGAGTCGCATCGACTCCGTACTGGCCGACGAGATGCGCCGGGTACGCGCTCCCGGCGTAGCGGTCGTGATCACGGAGCGCGGTCGAGTGGTATACTCACGCGCGCTGGGCGTGAAGAGCATCGAGACGCGCGAGCCGATGACCGCGCGAACGCTCGTCCGCGTCGGCTCCGTGACGAAGACTGTCACGGCCCTCACCGCCTCGGTGCTCGCCGCGCGAGGCACCGTCGATCTCGACGCGCCCATCGCACGATACGCGCGAGATCTGCCGACGCCATTCCGGCGCCTGACACTGCGCCATCTCCTTTCGCACACGTCAGGAATGGCGAACGAAGGTGCGGGCACGGGCTCGCACGACGCCGACGCCCTTCGCCGGCGTATCCTCGGATGGAACGGGCGCCAGCGACTCGGACCCGCGGGTGATCTCTACTCGTACTCCAGTCCGGGCTACTGGCTCGCCGGCTACGTGATCGCCGCCGCCACGGGGAAGGACTACGCGGCCGCGGTCCGCGACGTGGTCCTCTCACCGCTCGGCATGTCGTCCGCGACGTTCGATCCGTTCGTCGCGTTCACCCATTCGATCGCGCTCGACCATCGGCGGAGCGGAGACACGGTCGAGGTGTTGCGACCCTTCCCCGACGATGCATCGACGTGGCCGTCGGGCTCCCTCTTCTCGAGCGCCGAAGAGCTCTCGCGGCTCGCGACCGCGATCGCCGACTCAGGACGAGTGGAAGACAGGGTGATCGTCGATCCGACAGTGATCCGGACGCTCACCACTCGGCAGACCGACGTGCCAGGCCCCGCCGACGAGACGTGCGGCCACGCACTCGGCCTCTCGCGGTGTGACGACCGCGGCACGCCGATCCTCAGCCACTATGGATTTCGCGCCGGCTCCGGTGCGGTGCTGACGGTCCTGCCCGCGCGACGCGCCGCACTCGTCATCCTCGCGAACGGACCTGGCGCGATCATGCGTCGCACCGAGCAAGCCGTACTCGACATCCTGCTCGGCGCGCCGGCGCCCGCGCCGGCGGCGCAGGCGCCATCCCAGCCCGCACGTCACGCGAGCTTCACGGAGTTTCTGGGAACGTTCGTCAACGGCGCCGATACGTTGACGCTGTTCGCGCGCGGTGACTCCGCCTTCTATCGATATCTGAGCACGGCACCGCAACGGGTCCGTGCGTATTCGGATGGCTCGATCGCCGTCCTCGACGCACAGGGCAACGTCGAGCAGGCGTTCCGCCTCGTGCGTGGTCGCTCGGGAGAGCGGTATCTGCACGATGGGCTCAGCGCGTTTCGGCGCACGACGCCTAGGGAGCGCCGGTGAATCGGTGAATCGGTGAAATGGTGAAATGGTGAAATGGTGAAATGGTGAAATGTCGGTGACTCTGTGAGTCGAAGGTCCTCGATCACAACCAGCGTGGAGCCCACTCGTGGAGGTCGCACGCCGGTTGAGTGGCGCCTGCAGTTCGATGCACCGAGTAACCGACCAACTAACCAGCCAACCAACCAACCAACCAACTCACCGATCTTAGAAATCCCACATCCGCGTCAGGAACGCCCCGAACACTCCGGTGCGAATCGTCGGATGCGTGATGCCCAGCTCCTCGGGGGCGCGGAACAGGAAGCGCGGCTCGAGCCCGAGGTCCAGCCGATACGTCGTGCCGAACCGCTGCACGAGCCGGAAGCCCGGAATCCCCGTCGTCAGGCGGAACTGTCCGGCGAGATAGCGGTCGGTCGTGAAGTACCGCCCCCCCTCCACCAGCGCGCCGCGCACACCCCCCGTCTTGCCGAACACGAGCTCCGTCGGCACGTCGGCGGGTGACACGCTGAACGCATCGAATGCCCACTCCTTCGTCGCGCCCGTGCCGATGTCGTGTACGAGCACGCCGAGCGCCGTCGCGCCCTGTTGCCGCCGCGCGAGCGCGCCGACCTCGCCCGACAGCTGACCGCTCCACGACGGGCTGCCGGAGAGTGAGGATCCCGACTGCTGCAGCAGCGACGTCGAGGTGCGGCCCTGCGTGAGGTAGCCGTTCAGCTCACGGCCGCGGATGGGGAACAACGTTCCACTCTCGAGACCGATCGCCGGTACCTTCGACGTGCCGCCCGTGAAGAGCTGCAGCGGGAACCACCCTCGCCCCGGCTCCCACACCAGCCGCTCGCCAACCTGCTGCACGATCCCCACTGCGCCCGTGTGCGGACCGAAGGTGAGGCTGCCGCGCGCTGGTACGAACGGCTGCGTGCGGAAGAACGCAACGCCGCCGGGGATTCGCACGAAGCCGACGATCCACTGGTCGTCGCTCCGCTGATCGATGTGTGCCACGAGCGCTTCGCCGTCCGCCGTGTAGAACTCGGTGTTCGCGTCCGGCCGGTTGCGGTAGTAGTTGCCGCGGTCGACGACGAGCGTGAGGTCGGCGACGATCGCGAACGTCCTCCGCTCGCGCCGCGCCATCGCCACGCGCGCGCTGTCGTTCGGCGGCGCGGTCGTATCGTACACGGACATGAACGACAGCTCGCCGGGCGACTTCACTCGCAGCAGATCCTTCCGGAACGACTTCAACGCGAGATAGCCGCCCAGCATCTCCCCCCGACCGGTGACGCGCAGTTCGTCCAGCGGTCCGACGATGCTGAGGTTGGCGTTCGCGTCGACGAGACCGCGACGCTGGTCCATCAGGCGCAGCTCCTCTCCGGTCGCCGTCACGCGCACGAACGGACGTGAAGGCTTGGTGAGATCGATGACTCCAGACGCGCGCAGCGGCCCCCCGGCGCGCGCCACGAGCGAATCGAGTCGCAGCGTGTCCCCCGTGAGCGAGAGGTCGGCAACCGCGTCAGTCACCGTCATCGCGGTCGTCAGCAGAGTCAGCCCGCCACCGCGCAGCCCCGCGCGCCCGCGCACCTCCGGCGCGCGCCAGGTGCCGCGTACCGTGACGTCCGCACCCATTCGACCGCGCACGTCCGCGATCTTCCGCGTGCGCAACGGCAACGACGCGAGCGAGAGGCTGTCCATCACTATGTCGGCCGTCAGCGGCCCCTCGAGCCGCCGCGACCCGCTGACCTCGCCGAGCGCGAGGTCGTACGGCAGCGAGGCGGTACCCGAGAGCACGCGTCGTCCACTGCTGTCGTGTGCCACCGCCCGCAGTACCGCGCGCCGGTCGCTGTAGTCGATAGTGACGTCCGCGTCGGGCGCGCGCGTGCCGAGCCAGCGCGCGTCACGCAGCGTCGCGCGACCATCCATGACGGGCCGCATACGCGTGCCGGACAGGTGCGCCGTGGCGCCAACCACTCCGTCGCCATCGGCGTCGCGCTGCAGGGCACGCAGTACCGTCGCGACGCGCACGCGCTCCGCCGTCACGTCCAGCGACATGGTGCCTTCCTTGGGCACGCGTCCGGAGGCGAACAGCCGCTCTCCGTTGGAGCTGCGCAGGTCGATCGAGTCGATCGCGACCGAGCCGTGGTCGAGGCGTACCGCTCCGGGATGCACGAGGCGCCACACCAGCGTATCGAACGTCGCGCGCAGCGAATCGACGCGCACGACGGTCGTACCGCTCGCGGGCTTCGCGTACGAGCCGAGTGCGGCGTACGAGACGAGTGAGTCCTGGCGCACGCGCACGTCACCAGTCAACGTACGGTCGCTCCATCGCCCATCGGCGTCGATTCGCTCGAATGCGCGTCCAGCGGTCTCCACCCTGTCGGCTTTTACGCGGAATTGGAGCGGCGCGCTGCGGTCGCCGCGCGCCATCCCGGCGACGTCGGCCTCGAGCGACCGCACGACCGTGCCGCGCGCCACGATGCCACTGCCCGTCACGTGCGCGTTCACGCCGAGGCGCTTCACGTTGCCGGTCAGCGTGCCCGACGCAGTGAGCGATCCCGCGAGCGAGTCACGGCGCAGCGGCGGCAACGTGTCGGGTGCGAGCTCGACCCCCTCCGGCAGCCCGAGCGCGAGCCGCTCGATGCGCTGTGCATCGGCG
>DATEOG010000022.1:0-4373 GCA_035274345.1 Gemmatimonadaceae bacterium | reverse complement strand
GTCGAGCGGACGTCCGTACTCCTGACTGGCGATCGCCGTGACGAGGCTCGAGTCCACGCCGCCGGAGAGGAGCGTGCCGGTGGGGACGTCACTGCGGAGCCGCTGCGCCACCGAGTGGCGCACGATGCCGTCGATCTCGTTCAGCGCATCGAGCTCACTGACGCGGCGCTTCGGCGCGAAGCGGAGATCCCAGTAGCGCGACACGCGCAGCTCGCCCGTGTCGGGAGAGAAGCGGAGCTCGTGCGCCGGCGGGAGCTGCGCCGTCCCCTCGAACATCGCGAGCGGCGCGGGGACGGCCTGGTAGGTGAGGAATGCATCGAGCGCGCGCACGTCCACGATGGACGGACCGCCGCGAAGCTGCATCAGCGCGGTGAGCGTGGACGCGAACGTCAGTCCGTCGTCATGCCGCCCGTAGAAGAACGGCTTCTCCCCCATCCGGTCGCGCGCGGCGTACAGCGTGCGCTCGCGCGCGTCCCAGAGCGCGAAGGCGAACATTCCGTCGAGCCGGTCGAGCAGGCGGTCCCACCCCCAGACGCGGAATCCCTGCAGGATCACCTCGGTGTCGCCGCTGGAGCGAAAGGGCACGTCGCGCGCGAGCTCGGCGCGCAGCTCGACGTAGTTGTAGATCGCGCCGTTGAAGACGAGCACGTGCCGGCCGTCGGCGCTCGTCATCGGCATGTGCCCGCTCGGCGAGAGATCGAGGATCGACAGCCGGCGCGCGCCGAGCGCGGCGTGGTCGTCCGTCCAGAGACCCGCGTCGTCGGGGCCGCGATGCGTCATCGCGTCGCGCGCCGACAGCAGGCGTCCCTCGAGCGCTCGCGCGCTGGGGCCGACGTGACCGATGATGCCGCACATGCTAGGTCGTCACTCCGACGGCGACAGGCTCGGCGCGCAGCGCAGCGACGGCGTGCGAGATCGCGAAGCGTTCGGCGTGGAGTCGCCGCGCATTCTCGGCGAGGCGCTCGCGGAGCGTCGCGTCGGCGAGGAGCTTCGTCACCCCACCGGCGAGCGCGTGCGGCGCGAACGAGTCGGTGAGATGGATCGCGCGCTCGGCGGACCAGAGGTCTTCCGTGGAGAGGCCGCGGTTGGCGATCGTGGGACGCCCGAGCGCGAGGCCGGCCATGAGCGAGCCGCGGCGCGTGCTCGCCCCGTCCTCGTACGGCTGCACGAGCACGTCGCACGCGGCGAGATGCAGCGCCACGTCCTCCGCCGGCAGTCCGCCCGTCGCGATGATGCGTGCCGCGAGCTCGGGACGTTCCTTGGCGACGTAGTCGCGCAACGCCTCTCCCCCGCGTCCGACGAGGAGGAAGGTGCGGTCACCGGCCTCGTCGAGGATGCGCGCGACGACGTGCGGCATGAGCGCGAGGTGGAAGCGCCCGAAAGTGCCGAAGTGTCCGACGAGCACGCGCTGCTGGCGCCCTCTGGCGAGGAGCTCGCGCCGGAGCGTGGCGACGCGCGACGCGTCGGCGCTATCGGGAACGTTGGAGGAGACGGGCACCCACGTCGCCTCCGCGTCCGCGGGGAGGCCGCGCATGCCGAGCAGCGACAGCCGCTCCTGCCACGTGGGGATGGTGACGTAGACGCGGCGCGCCGAGCGTGCGGCGCAGAAGGTCATCATGCGGTGCACGATGCCGGCGAGCCCGCGGCGCGCCGTCTCGCGGCCGATGTCCCAGCCGACTTCGTGCACGTACAGGTCGAGGCGGCGACCGGGAAGCCGGAGCAGCATCAACGCGAAGGGCAGGTTCATCATCCGCCACCCGAACGCCGTCGGCACCCACTGCACGAGGATGCGAGTGTCGGGCGGGAGCGCGCGCAGCTCGCGGCGGAGCTGCGAGATCGCCCCCAGACCGAAGCGCGACGGCAGCACGTGCACCGTGACGCCGTCGATCGCGGGGGCGATCGCGGGCTCCGGGTCGTCGGTGGGCGGCGCGGGCGGACACCAGACGTCCACGACGTCGCCCTGCGCGGCCAGCGCGGCGACGAGATGGTGCGTGTGATCGCTCACGCCACCGTCGAGCGGCGGATACTCGCAGGTGACGACGCACCAGCGCTGGCGCGGTGTTTCGGGCCGCGTCACGGCGCGAAAGGGACGGCTCGGCGTCGGACGATCCATGAGTGTCGAGCTCATTGGCTCCGTCCGGCCAGTGTCTGCGCCTTGGCGTGCCACTCGCGCCAGTGCAGCGCGATGGTGCCCAGCTCCACCGGCAGCGAGAAGAGCGCGCTCACCGTGTCGAACGACTTGTTCTCGCGCACGATGCGCGAGAGACGCGCACGAACCTGGTTCTGGAGATACCAGGGGAGCCCGTGCTGCGGACCGTGAAGCGTCATGTGCAGCACGCTCGACTCGTGCACGCGCGCGAGCATGGCGCCCCACGGCAGCGGTCGCGGCGGGTGGTCGACCTCGGCGTCGGGCACGAAGCGGATCATGAATCCCGCTTTCTGGAGACGCGCCTGCAGATCGGCGTCCTCCATGTGCGGGTACGGGTAGCGCTCGTCGAATCCGCCGACCTGCGCGAAGTGCTCGCGGCGGATGGCGAAGTTGCACGACCACAGCTTGCCGCCGTCGAGGTTGAGCGGAGCGGTGTGACGCGGCGAATCGAGACCCTTGCGGCAGGTCGTGCGCCCCTCGAGGACGTCGAGCGCGTTGGCGTCCGGATTGAACCAGTCGGCGAACGACGCGAGCCACTCGTGTGCGGGGAGACAGTCGTCGTCGGTGAAGACGAGCCATTCGCCGCGAGCGACGCGCGTGCCGGCGTTGCGGTTGGCGGCGGGGCCGCGGCGCGGGCCACCGGTCCAGCGTGCCCACGGATAGCGGTCGATGATCAGCTCGCGCGCCGCGGCGTGCGCACTGTCGTCGGCGACGACGACCTCGTACTGGTCGTGCGACAGCGACTGTCCGCAGGGCGCGAGTCGGTCGAGGCAGCGTGCGAGCGCGTCGTTCCGGTCGCGCGTCGGGATGACGACGGAGATCAGCTTCGGAGGCCGGGCGCTCATGCGGGCATCTCCGCGACGCGAACGAACAGACGCGCGTAGTCGTCGCGCAGCGCGTCCCAGCTGAATCGACTGCGCGCCGTGGTGTGGCGGGCGTTGCGCTCCAACTGCGTGTTCGGCGTGGCGAGCGCCGCGGAGATCGCGCGAGACAGGACAGCGGGCTGCGTGATGTCGGCGAGCGTGGCGAGCTCGCCGAGCAGGTGGCGGGTGACCGGCGTGTCGTGCGCGACGATCGGCAGCCCGTGCGCGAGCGCCTCGACGTAGGCGAGGCCGAACCCTTCACGCAGCGAGGCGAGCGCGAACACGTCGGCCGCGCGGTAGTATGCGCCGACCTCGTCGTGCGGCACGGCGAAGGCGAGGAAGCCGTCGTCGCCGAGGAGGTCGCGCGCGAGGGCGCGGACGTCGGCGGCATCGGGACCGTCGGCGCCGAGCAGCACCAGGAACGGTCGCGGCGCCGGAAGCTGGGCGATCGCGCGGATCAGCGCGTCGGTGCGCTTGATCCGCGTGTCGAGCATGCCGACCGCGAGGACGATCGGCCGGTCGGCGGGGAGCCCGAGCTCCCAGCGCGCGTCGCCCGTGATGCGCGTGGGGAGCGTGTCGGGGACGCGGACGCCGTGCGCGAGGACCGTCTGATGCTCGCGAGCTTCGCCGCGAGCCAGTGCCTCGTCGAGCCCCGCCGGCGTGAGCTGCTGCACCATGTCGGCGCGCGTGAACGGGCGCGTCGTCAGGCCGCCGTTGTAGTACAGCAGCTTGAAGCGCTGTCCGGAGATCCGCCGCCAGTGCCAGCAGAGGTTTCCGAGATTCAGGTCGGCGAAGTAGACGACGTCGGGGCGGCCGAGCACGAGGTCAGGGAGGAACGAGAGGAAGAAGGTGGCCTGCTCGACGAAGTAGCTGTCACGCCGGACGACGGCTCCGACGAGCGAAGCGAGCCTCCCATCGCGCCGGAGATTCCAGCGCACACGCGCGGGGACACCGGGCACGTCGCCGCCGGCGAAGACGGTGAGCGCGATCCGGGGATCGGCGCGCAGCGCGTCGGCGCACTCCAGCGTGAAGGTCTCGAACCCTCTCCGTTGCCGGCCGAGGCCGGTGCAGGGGAGGAAGACGCGAACCGGCCGCTGAGGGGGGACGGGAGTGGGATTGGGGAGAGACGGCACGGCGCGACGATCGTCTTCCATTTGACGCTCAGCACGCCAGCAGCGTCACCCCTGAGACCGCCAGATTTTCCCTATGGGATGCGGTCTTTCTTCGGCCCCCAGCCAGGCCCGCGTGAAGCTCGCCCTCGTCTCACTGAACGACTCGACCGACGTGCTGCACTGGTCGGGGCTGAACTACCACATCGCGCGGTCGCTCGAGCGTGCGGGCGCGACCCTCGTGCGTGTCGG
>DATEOG010000021.1:0-5768 GCA_035274345.1 Gemmatimonadaceae bacterium | reverse complement strand
CCGACGTGGTCGCTGTGCGCGCCGATCGCCACGTACTGGCCTCGAAGCGCACGGTCGGAGCCCGGCAGGATGGCGACGACGTTGCGCGTCGGTGCCGCGCGCTCGATGAAGCGCAGGTTGCCCTTCACCGTGCCGCCGGTGGTCCCGACGCTCATCCCCTGCAGTGGCGCGCCGAGCAGCTGCTCTGCGGCGCGCCTGCTGATCGCCAGCAGGATCAGCGCAGACGGTGCTCCCGGCGCGGGCGGCAGCGTCAGCGTCGGCGAACGGCCCGTCGCCAGCGCGGTGGCGGTGAGATCGCCTGGACCGACCAATCCGACGCCCGCCGCTCGCGCAAGTGGGTTCGTGGGAGCGATGCGACCCAGCGCGCCGGTGGGATTCTGCATCACGACGAACTTGCCTTCGATCTGCTCCGCCGTGAGTGCGTGCGCGGTGTCTCCCATCACGCCGCCGTAGATCACCTGCGCCCCATCGATCGCGCGCGGCTGCGCGCCGCGGAACGGCACGACGACGAAGTCCGTGTACGCGGTGAGCGTCGCGCCGTTCGCAGCGATCGTCGTGAGGGAGTCGAGCGTGCGCGCGATGAACGGCACGTTCTGGAAATAGCCTCCGTTCTCTCCCGCCGGCTTCAGCCCCAGGCGCCGAAGCTCGGCTGCGATGTAGGCCGTGCCCTTCATCGAGCCCGGCGTGCCCGCCTCCCGTCCCATCATCGAGTCGTCGGCGAACAGGTAGAGGCGCGACATCAGGTCGTTCGCCGTGATCGCAGGGACAGTCGGCTGCGGCCGCCGCTTCAGCGGCAGCGGGCTCGCTGGCGCGGGCGCCGCGGCAGTCTGGCCATCGGCCAGCGATGGGACCAGCACGAGAGCGCCGAGCATGAGCGCCGAGCGGAGGGACATCGGGATACCTCGATCGAGTGTGAGCGACTGAACACGGAGTATCGCCACCCGCGCGGAATGCCGTAATCCCGCCATGCCGCTCGGGTCCGCGATGGATATCTTCCCGGAGCATCGCCCCTCGTCCCTTCTCCGCTCCGCGCATGCGCATCGAGACACTCGCCGTCCGCGCTGGTCATGCCGTCGATCCTTCTACTGGCGCGGTGACTCCGCCGATCCATCTCAGCACGACGTTCGAGCGCGAGCGCGATGGCGGCTACCGTCAGGGATACCTGTACGCCCGCATGTCGAACCCGGGACGGCAGTCGCTCGAGACCGCGCTCGCGGCGCTGGAGGGCGGCGCCGTGGCGGTTGCGTTCGCGTCGGGAATGGCCGCGACGCACGCCGTCTTTCAGGCGCTCGCGCCGGGCGACCACGTCCTCCTTCCCGAGGATGCGTATTACAGCACGCTCCGACTCGCGCGCGAGGTGTTCGGCCCATGGGGGCTCGAGTCCGACGCGTGCGACATGACCGACCTCGCAGCGGTCGAGCGGATGCTCCGTCCGAATACGAAGGTCGTCTGGGTGGAGACGCCCTCGAATCCGCTCCTGCGCGTGGTCGACATCGCCGCGCTGGCGTCTCGCGCGCACGGCGTCGGCGCGCGGTGCGTCGTGGACAACACCTGGGCGACGCCGCTGCTTCAGCGCCCCTTCAGCCTCGGCGCCGACGTCGTGATGCACTCCACGACGAAATACCTCGGCGGCCACAGCGATCTGATCGGGGGCGCGCTCGTCGCGCGCGTCGAGGACGACTTCACCGCGCGACTTCGCGTCCAGCAAGGTCTCGGCGGCGCGATTCCGTCTCCCTTCGACTGCTGGCTCCTCATGCGCGGCATTCGCTCGCTGCCGTGGCGCATGCGCGGTCATTGCGAGAACGCGCAGACCGTCGCGCGCTTCCTCGCCGCGCACCCGGCGATCGAGGCTGTGCACTATCCCGGACTGCCATCACATCCGCAGCACGCCGTCGCCGCGCGGCAGATGTCCGACTTCGGGGGCATGCTGAGCATCCAGGTGCGTGGCGGCGAACAGGCGGCCATCGATCTCACCAATCGCCTCCAGCTCTTCACCCGAGCCACGAGCCTGGGAGGCCCGGAGTCGCTCATCGAGCATCGCGCGTCCGTCGAAGGTCCCACGACGATCTCGCCGCGGAATCTCCTGCGCGTCTCCGTCGGCCTGGAGAACGCCGACGATCTGATCGAGGATCTGGAGGGCGCGCTTAAAGCCGTGAGTCGGTGAATCGGTCAAATCGTGAATCGGTCGCTGACTCAGTGAGCTGAAGCGTTCAAGGGGTCAGATTCGTTGATCGGTTCAAGGAGTCTGACCCCTTGAAAAGTGATTCACGTTCAAGGGGTTAGCCTCCTTTGAAAAGCGCCTTTTCCCCGGCTTTTCAACGAGTCTGACCCCTTGATTCCCCATCTCATCGACTACCCAACTCACACGCAGCCGGTCCCTTAGCTTTCTCTCATGTCCAAGGCGCCCGCCGTCCTGCTCCTCTCGGGAGGGCTCGACTCCACGACGATGCTCGCCTACGCCGTCGACGCGGGCTTCGATGTGTATGCCATGACGTTTCGTTATGGCCAGCGCCACGCGGCCGAGATCGATGCGGCGCGTCGCATCGCGCGGCACTATCGCGTGCGGGATCACGTCATCGTCGACATCGATCTTCGTACCTTCGGCGGCTCGGCGCTCACCTCGGACATCGACGTTCCGAAGGATCGCGCCGAGGCGGACATCGCGCAGGGTATTCCCATCACGTACGTCCCCGCGCGCAACACCATCTTCCTCTCCTTCTGCCTCGCATGGTCCGAGGTGCTCGGCGCATCCGACATCTTCATCGGCGTCAACGCGCTCGACTATTCCGGATATCCCGACTGCCGCCACGAGTACATCGAGGCGTATCAGCGCATGGCCAACCTCGCCACGCGCGGCGGTGTCGAGGGCTCGACCCCGGTGCGCATCCAGACGCCCCTGCTCCATCGCACCAAGCGCGAGATCGTTCAGCTCGGACTCTCGCTCGGCGTCGACTACGCACTCACGCTGAGCTGCTACGATCCGAGCCCCGATGGTCTCGCCTGCGGTCACTGCGACTCCTGTCAGCTGCGTCGAAAGGGCTTCGACGAGGCCGGCGTCGCCGATCCGACGCGTTACGCCGCTCCCGTCGGCTGAGAGGGACGAATGGCGTACACCGTCAAAGAGATCTTCTACACGCTGCAGGGCGAAGGGCAGAACGCGGGACGTCCCGCCGTGTTCTGTCGCTTCAGTGGCTGCAACCTCTGGACGGGGCGTGAAGGCGACCGCCACGACGCGGTATGCCAGTTCTGCGACACCGATTTCGTCGGTGTCGGCCCCGACGGCGGCCGCTTCGCCGACGCCGTGTCGCTCGCCGACGCCGTGCTCGCGCGCTGGCCCGACACGCGCGACGGCCGCGCCCATGGAGGAAGGCCGCTCGTCGTGTGCACGGGCGGTGAGCCCCTCCTGCAGCTCGACGCGGACGCCGTCGTCGCGCTCCATGCGCGCGGCTTCGAGGTTGCCGTCGAGACGAACGGCACCCAGCTCCCACCGCCGGGCATCGATCACGTGTGCGTGAGTCCCAAGGCCGACGCGCCCCTCGCGCTCACACACGGCCACGAGCTCAAGCTCGTCTATCCGCAGCAGCATCCCGATGCCCAGCCCGAGCGCTTCGAGGCGCTCGCGTTCGACGACTTCTTCCTGCAGCCGCTCGACGCGGGCGATCCGGAGCAGTCGAAGCGCAACGTGCAGGCGGCGCTCGCGTACTGCCTCGCGCACCCGCGTTGGCGGCTCAGCCTCCAGACGCACAAGCTGCTCGACATTCGCTGAAAAGCTGCTTGCTGTAGCGCACATCACGCGTGTGACGTGATGCACGTCACGTCGTCATCATCGAGGTGCGCTCTGGCGCGTATCCTTGGTTGACCGGGCCCAACTTTCGCTCTACCATGAGTTCGTCGGCGCCACATCCGTTCGTGGATTTGGCGTTCAAACCGGCTCCAGGGGCGAGTCGGAATCAGCGTTTCGTTTCTTCGCCGCGATGCAGATGGCTTCTTCCAGTCGCTCGCTTCGTACGATCGCGCGCCCATTGGTGGGCTGCGCGCTCGTTGCCGTGTGCGCGATTCCAATGGAGGCGCAGACGCCCGCGGTTCGCATGGGCGCCGCCGTTCAGCGCAGGCCATTCGCGCTGTGGAGCGAGTCCGCGCACAACGTGCGCGATTCCCTCGTTTCCGTCGCACGCGCGCAACTGGGCACGCGGTACGTGTTCGGCGGCACGACGCCGAAGGGCTTCGATTGCAGTGGCCTGGTGCGCTACGTGATGGCCAGCCTCAAGGTCGAGCTGCCCCGCACCGCCGCACAGCAGGCGCGCATCGGCGACGAGGTGTCGACGGACCCGAGCCGTCTGCGGCCGGGCGATCTGCTCACGTTCGGGGGCAGGGGCAAGCGCGGCGTCAGCCACATCGGCATCTACGTCGGCCAGGGCCGGTACATCCACGCGAGCAGCGTCGCCGGCCGCGTCATCGAGAGCGACATCAATCGCACTGGCTCGCCCCTGATCAAGGCGTGGCGAGGCGTCCGCCGCATCGTCGCCGGCGCGGAGCCCGACAGCGGCATCGTACGCAGCGGCGGCTGATCGCTCGCTCGTCCGGTCTACTCAGCGCCTCGCCCGTCGAGGCGCTCTTCGTATCCGCTTCCAGCCCGCTCAGCGCGGTGCTGCATCGATCGGAACGCTTCCGGTGATCGCCCGCGGCTCCAGCCGACCACGCCCGCTTACGCGCGCGCCCGTGGCGGGAAAGTCGAGACGGCCGAGCGAGTCCACGAGCGCCGCGGCACGCGCGCTCCTGTCGATCCGCATGACGCCCGGCGCGAGCTGTCGAGTCGCACGCAGCTCCGCGTCGCGCGTCCGCCCGTGCTGATCGAGCGTCGCGCACAGCACGGCACCGCGATTCGCCGGCTCACCCAGCCGGAACGGCCCGTACGTCACGAGATTCCCGAGCGAGTACGCGATCAGTGCTCCGCGCTCACGCCATTCGACGGCGCGAAGCACGTGCGGCCCGTGTCCGATCACGAGCGCCGCGCCGCCGCGCACCGCAGCATCCGCGAACGCCACCGGATTCCCACGATCGATTCCGAGAAAGCGCTCCCCCATGTCGGACGTGCGTTGCGCGTCGCGCCCCTCGGCGCCGAGGTGCATCGTCACGATCACCGCGGGAAAGCGGTCGAACGCCCGCGCGACGAGGCGGCGGACCGCTGCCGTATCCCGCGCGTCGGGCGTCGAATCCGACGTGTAGAAGCCGAGCACGCCGATCGTATCGCCCGCCATCGTCCGCACCGGAGTCGCGTTGGTGTCGGCGCCAGTGACGATGACGCCCGCTCGCTCGAGCGCCGCGATCGTGCTGTCGCGCCCCACGCTCCCGGCGTCGCGAGCGTGGTTGTTCGCGATGTTGCCGATCACCTTCCCCGCCGTGCGGAGTCCGCGCAGCGCGCGCGCGCTCGACGGCGGGGCGCGGAACGCGAAGCAGTTGGTCGACCTCGCGCTGCACTTCGACGGCGCCGGCCCCGCACCGATCGCCGATTCGACGTTCACGAGCACCAGCTCCGCATCCGCCACGAGCGGCCGCAGCGTCGCGAGCAGCGTCGCGGGATCGTCCCGCTGCCGGAACTGGGTGCGCAGGCGCGCGGACGCGACTCGCGTCCAGGCGGTGTCGAGGTTGGTGCCGAGCGTGACGTCGCCCCCCGCGCAGACGCGCACCGGCCCGCGAAGCACGCGCGTGGGAAGCGTATCCGTCCGCGCCGAGGCGCGCGGCAGCGCCGCGACGGCTGGAATTACGAC
>DATEOG010000020.1:0-5130 GCA_035274345.1 Gemmatimonadaceae bacterium | reverse complement strand
TGAACGCGCAGCGAGATTCCCTTGGTGTGCGCCGTGGACTCGAGCATGGCGATGGTGTCGCGCACGAGGACGTTCACCGCAACGGTCTCCGTTTCCAGCTCCATGCGCCCCGCCTCGACCTTGGCCACGTCGAGGATCTGGTTGATCAACGACAGCAGATGGAGCCCGTTGGCGCGAATACGCTCGGCGTAGAGCTGCGCGTTCGGGGTGAGGGGACCTTCCTTGCCGGCGAGCAGCACGCGCGAGAAGCCGATGATGGCGGTGAGCGGCGTGCGCAGCTCGTGGTTCATGCGGGTCATGAACTCGCTCTTCATGCGATTCGCCGACTCGGCGGCATCCTTCGCGGTGCGGAGCGCGTGCTCCACCTTCTTCTGCTCGGCGATGTCGTGCCAGACGGCGAGGATCACCTCGCGGCCGTTCAGGCGCACCGGCGTGAGCGTGGTCTCGACGGGAAACGTGCTGCCATCGGTGCGCTGATGTGTCCACTCGAACCGATAGAAGCCGTGATCGCGCGCCCGCTGAAGCATCTGTGCGGCCACGACGACCGACAGTCGCCCATCGGGCTGGCGCATCGGCGAGAGCTCGGCCGAACCTCGCCCGAGCACTTCCGCTTTGCGCACGCAACGCATCATGCGGAGCGTGGCGTCGTTGCAGTCGATGACGCCCGTCTCGTCGAGCAGGAGGTGCGCGTCGGACGAGCGCTCGAACAGGATGCGGAAGCGCTCGTCCGACGCCTCCCGCTCCGTGATGTCGACGCCGGCGGCGATCAGACCGTGCACCGGACCTCCCTCGCCTGCGCGCAGCGGGGTGATGTTCCAGATCACCGTGCGTCGCTCGCCGTGCGCGCCGTTCACCGGCCAGACGAGGTTCCGCAGCACCTGCCCTTCGAGCACGGAATGGATCCCCTTCGAGATCTGTGCGCGATAGTCGGGCGTCGCGAAGCTGTTCACGTAGTCGCGGCCAAGGGCGTCGCCGCGCGGCACGCCGAACAGCGCTTCGGCTTCGCGGTTCCACTCGAACACGGTTCCATCCATCTGTACGCCCACGATCGCGCTGCCCGCCGTGTCGACGAGCGATCGGAACAGCGCCTGCTCGCGCTCGAGGGCTTCGGCCTGCTCGAGCAGCTCGTAGTTCTGAAGCTCCTGCGCCTGTGCCTGCGCGGCTCGCTCCTCCTCGAGCTGGCGATCGTCGGTGACGTCGCGGAAGACCGAGAGGCACGCGTAGGGAGATTCGGAGGGATCACGCCGGATGGGGCGCGTGTTCACCATGAGCCACCGTACCTCGCCGCCGTCGCGCAGGACGCCGAGTACGCGACCGCTGATCGGTTCTCCTGTGCGGAGAGTGATCGAGACGGGCAGCGCTTCGGGCGGGTGCGGCATCCCCTCGGCGGTCACCAGACGCTCGGCGAGCGCGCGCATCGAGACGCCTGGAGCGAGTCCAGCCAGACCGAGGATCCGGTCGGCGCTCGGATTGGAGTCGATCAGCGAGCCGTCGCGCGCGAAGAGCAGCGTGCCTTCGTCCATCGCATCGAGCACCGCGCGCGTGCGGGACTCGTGATCGGCGAGCGCGGCGGCGGTCTTCTCGAACCGGACGTGCGCCGGACGGAGTGCGAGCCGCACCCCGAGCCCGATGGCCGCGAGCAGGAGGACGGCGCACACGACCTCGAGCAGCACGAGCTGTTCGAGGTCGCGGCCTGCAGGGGCGTACAGCGTCGCGACATTGCGCGTGCGGGCGACGAGCAGCACGAGCATCGCCACCGCGGCGCCGACGACGGCGAGGGTGGCGATGCTGGTGCGCTGATCGAGCTGTCGCGATGTGGGCACGGCGCGCGGGAGGGGAGCGAGGAGCCGCTCATCTCAAGGATCGGCATCCCCTCCCGCGCGTAACAGACGGCGGCCGTTGCGCCGCCGGTCCCCTAGTACGTGCGATCCGGCGCCATGAACCGCTTCGCGACCCACACGAGGAGCGCGATCGGCAGGATGACCATGAGCGCGAACTTCAACACCGTGATGACGAGCCCGAGGAGGCCGAACCCGACACCGACGATGACACCGAAGATCGACATCGCCGCCACCATGAGCACGAAGGCGACGGGCAGGCCCACGAACAGGATGAGCGCGGAGTAGAGGACGAGCTTCAGCGTCTTGCGCATGGCGGCACGAGCTCCCAGTGGAGGTCGTGCATCCGTACGCGTTCATCGGCCCGCCGGTTTCCCAGCGGCGGATGATCTGCGATCAGTAGGCGCGGCCGAGCCGCAGCAGCTCGTCGGCGTCGAGCGCGCGCCAGTGGCTCGGGTACGACCACACGCGTCTCACGCACTCGCGCGAGCTGAGGACGAGGCAATGGGGCGCGCGCGCCCACGCGTGTGGCGTCGCCATCTCGCGGACGGACCACTCCACGCCATCCCGATCCAGGACCACGTGGGAAAATTCATCGGCCGAATCCCGTTGATCGGGAAACACGTGGCCGAGCGCATCGACACTCCAGGACACCAGGGACACCTGCGACGACGGGTGAGTTCGGCGGCGTGGTGCCGCCCGTGGCAAACGTCTGGCTCCCAGGTTGGAAAGTTCGTGCCCGGGCGTCGCTGGCCGGACTCATCAGGCTCACGCTTCCAACGAGCTCGTCTACGACCCGCCGAGCAGGTTGTCGATCCGTTTCTCCCGGGCGTCCATGGCGCGCCCTTCGAGGATCGAACGCATGAGGTCGTCCACCTCCAGCTCGAAATCGCCGGGAAATTTCCGGTTCTCCGGAAAGCGCAGCACGGCACCGATCACGAGCGGGAAGTGCGGCTCCGCATCGTCGTCCTCCTCGTCGTCGTCGTCTTCCTCGTCGTCGTCCGCGCCGACGGTCTCTTCGTAGGAGGTGCCGCCGAGGTTGGCGGACGCAGCCCACGGCTCGGCGTCCTCTTCTTCCTCCTCGGGCGACACGGTGTCCTGGATCGCCCGCATCGTGCGCTCGGGGAGCAGCGCCGACAGCTCCCCGCGGACGCCACCGTCTTCCTCCCACGCGGCGCCGACGACGATGACGGGTTCGCCGAAGGCGTCGCTCGCGAAGAATGCGTCGACGAGCGGCGCCGGGTAGGCGTTGACCGCGAGCAGTACCTCGTCCGGTCCGGCACGCGTGAATGCGACCGGCTGCTCGCCGGGTTGAGCGCCGGGACGGTCGACGCGCTCGAGCCGAAGAAGAATCGGCTCGGGCACGAGGAAGGTCAGCGGGTTGTCACGAGTATACGGACCGTGAGGCTCCGGCGGCGTCTCGTCGGAGGGCTCGTCGTTCGCGTCGTCTGGCTGCTCGGGCGGTGTCCAGCTCATACCACAAGTTAGTCTCGCGCCCTCCGGCAATCGACCGCACTCCGATCAGCTCGGCACCACCGCCGCGATTGCGTCGCAGAGCGCGTCGATCGTGTACGGCTTGGTGAGAAATGCCGTTCGATCGTCGAGCGGAAGATCCTGCTCTTCTGCCGTGTAGCCCGAGACGAACACGACGGGCAGCTCGGGCCGCACCGCTCGCAGCGTGGCCACCATCTCGACGCCGCCGACGATCGGCATCACGACGTCGGTGACGACGACGTCGATGTCGCCGTGGCGGTCGGCGAAGATGCGCTTTCCTTCCACGCCGTCCGCCGCCTCGAGCACTTCGTAGCCTGAGCGCTGCAGCAGCCGACGCGCCTGCGAGCGCACGCGCGGCTCGTCCTCGACGAGAAGCACGACCACGCGACCCTCGCCACCGCCATCGATCACGGGTGCGGCGCCGGCGGCCGCTTCGCCGCGCGGGAGGTGGATGCGCACGTGCGTGCCCGCGCCGGGCGCGCTTCGCAGCGAGATCGCGCCACCGGACTGGCGCACGATCCCGTAGACCATCGCGAGCCCGAGTCCCGCGCCCTGGGCCGGTCCCTTCGTCGTGAAGAAGGGCTCGAACGCGCGGCTGCGCGTGGCCTCGTCCATCCCGACGCCGGTGTCCTCGACGTCGATCGTCACGTAGGGACCGGGAATCACGTCGAGCACCGACGCGGCGGTGAGATCGAGCGTCTCCTCACCGGTTCGAATGGTGAGGGTGCCGCCGCGCAGCATCGCATCACGCGCGTTGATCGACAGGTTGACGAGCACCTGCTCGAGCTGTCCCGCGTCGGCGACGACGGGCGCGCGCTCGACGTCGCGGCGGAGCTCGATCTTGACCGAGCTCCCGAGCACGCGCATGAGCAGTCGCTCGACGCCGGCGACGACGTCGTTGACGTCGAGCAGGCCCGGCGTGCGCACGTCCTTGCGGCCGAAGACGAGCAGCTGGCGCGTGAGTGCCGCCCCACGCTCGACGGCGCCGCGAATGTCCGCCACCTCTTCCTGCAGTGGATCGTACGACGCGAGCGCGGTTCCCAGGGTTTCGGCGGCGCCGAGCATCACGCTGAGCAGGTTGTTGAAGTCGTGCGCCACGCCACCGGCGAGACGGCCGACGGCGTCCATCTTCTGCGCGAGCAGCATCTGCGCCTGCAGCTGCTCCTGCTGATCGCGCACGCGGAGCTGGTCGGTGACGTCGTTGATCACGACGATGCGTACGCGCCGGCCGTCCAGCTCGAAGCCGTAGGAGATCGTCTCGACGTCGATCAGCTCACCGTCCTTGCGCCGGTGTCGGAAGGCGCCGATCCGATCGGTGCCCGGGGTGTCGTGCGCGTAGTCGATCACGCGCTGCTGATCCTCGGCCGGCCGCATGAAGAGGATCGTGTTGGCGAGGAACTCCTCCTCGGAGAAGCCGTAGTGCTCGATCGCGGCTCGGTTGACGGCGACGAAGCGAAGCGTTTCGGCGTCGTACACCCACGCCGGCATGGGCGTGGCGTCGAACAGCAGGCGGAAGTCGCGTGCTTCGGAGAACGGCTCGGTGATGCGCAGCCGCGGCCCGGAGAGGCGCGGCGCGGCCCATCCGCCCGACGTGCGCGGGGCGCCGAGCTCCGAGCGGCGGCGCATGTCGCGAACGACCGAGAACGTGCCGCCGTCGTCGAGCAGTGTGGAGGAGATCTCGACGTCGATCGGATCTCCGTTGACAGGTCGAACGCGATGCATCGTCACCACCGATCCGAACGTCGCGAGCTCCTGAGCCGGGGAGGAGTGCGCGGGACGATCCGACTGCTCGGTGAGC
>DATEOG010000019.1:0-2099 GCA_035274345.1 Gemmatimonadaceae bacterium | reverse complement strand
GTCAGCATCCCGACTGGAAAACGCTCTCGGCCGATCCGCAGTACAAGGAGAACGTCTCGGCGATCTCCGACATCATCCTCCGGCCGACGGCGTACTCGCAGATCTGACGACGAGATCTACCGAACCGTGAGCGTGACCATTTCCCGCGTTGGCTTCACTGTGCTCACGCTGCTCGCGCTCGCGGGCGGGTGCGCGAAGGAGCACGAGCGTGTGGCGGCGACGCCGACGGCACCTGACAGCGCCGCGGCCGCGACGGCGGCGCTGGACACGCTGCAACGGCTCGGCGCGAAGGACTACGTGGTCGATTCCTTGGTGCGCCGCGCTGACACGGCAATCGTCTGGACGGGGCCACGCGTCTGGATGGCCACCGACCGGCCCACGAGCGTCGTTTCCATCGTGGCACCCGCGCGGATCGTCGGCGTCCGGCAGATTCTCGGCGGATAGTGCGTGATCCGGTCGCGCACCTTGGCTGTGCCGCCGCCGCGATCGCTCTGCTCGGCTTTGGGATCTATCTCGCCGTAGCCGTACCGGCCGCGCGCTACGGCCTGCTCGCTCTCCTGGCGGTCATCCCGCTCAGTATGGGCGTGACACGCTGGCGACTCGCACGCGCCGTGAGAGACTTTCGCGCAGCCTATGGGTCGGCGGGCAAGGACCTGCTGCTGGTGTACACCGCGAGCCCGCACTGGCAGCCGTACATCGAACAGAACTGGCTGTCGCGCTGGCAAGCGCGCGCCGTCGCCCTGAATCGATCGACTCCAGGCTGGGAGGCACAGCCTGAAACCGGCCTGTGGCGACGGATGGCTGGCCTACGCGAGCACACGCCCGTGGCCATCGTGATCCCGTCAGTCGGGCGGCCGCGAATATTCCGCTTTTACAAGGCGTTTCGAGATCACAAGCACGGGAAGCCCGCGTCCCTCCACGCGCTCGAGGGCGAATTGACACAGGCGCTCCTGACTTCCGCTCCCTGAGCAGCCGCCTCAGCCGAATCCCGCTGCGCGCGCGATCTGAAACAGTCCCGTCGCCACGACGATGACTCCGGCGGTGCGCGCGATGTGCGCGCCGCCGGGTGCGAGACGCTCGGCGGTGATGGCCGCGGTCACGGCAGCCATCACGCGCACGTCCATCATGCCAAGCATCAGCAGGACAGCAGTGTATCCCGCGCACGAGCGACAGCAGTACACGCCGAGCTGCAGCCCGTGTCGCCACGCGTCGCGCGCGCCGGCCGGACGCGCGCGGCCGATGACGGGCACGTCGCGGCAGAGCGCAAGGTGCCGTGCCTTCCACGCGCTGAGCTGCACGACGCCGGCGAGCAGCACCGCCGCACCGATCGCCATCGGGGTGAGACGCGCGAACGCCGGCAGCCGCATGCGGAGCTCGGCCAGTGCGACGCCGAGCGGGAACACGATCGTTCCCAGCAGCGTCCAGAGGAAGAGATATCCGACGCCGACGGTCGCGATCAGCGAAGCCGTACGTGCGCCGCTCGCTTCGCCGATCGCCCGACGGTAGCGCCACAGAGCGGGGACGAGCGACGGCAGCATCATCGCCGCCATCATCGCGATCCACATGCCGACGAACGCCGCCTCCGCGCCGGCCCACGTCTGACCGGGCATCCGCATCCACATCATCGTCTCCTCCGTCAGGTCAGGGGTGCAGATCCCTCAATGCGCTCGGGATGACAGCGGTGGTCCGGGCGAGGTGCAGATCCCTCGACTGCGCTCGGGATGACAGGAGTGGTCATCCTGAGCGAGCGCAGCATCCACTGTCATCCCGAGCGAGCGCAGCGAGTCGAGGGATCTGCACTTACATCGGCCGGCTCAGCGCTCGGGATACCGGTCGTGGTGGCGCCACCACATACCACTTTCGTTGCGCCCCAGCGGTGCGCGGTCGAGCCACTGGTACATCCCCCAGAGCGCGTCGAGGCCGCGCGCGTACGCGGAATAGGTGTGGTAGACCACGCCGTCCTCGAGCGCGAAGGCGCTGACGCCCGGCCGCTCCCGCGTGTACGTGGCGTTATCGGTGCCCGTCAGCGACGCGCTCGTGGACACGGGCGCGTCGCTGCCGAGCGACAGCCACTGCTTCTCGCGCCGGTAGTTGTACTC
>DATEOG010000018.1:0-3523 GCA_035274345.1 Gemmatimonadaceae bacterium | reverse complement strand
CGGCGACGCCGGACAGTGCACCCGGTACCGCGTTGGCGTTCGCCCCGATCCCGTCGCCGCTCGCCGTCAGCGACACCGCGCCGTCCTTGGACGTCGTGATGACCGCGCGCAGCGACGCCTTCTGCTCGTCGACGTTGGCCGGCTCGTGAAGCAGGAGCCAGATCAACCGTGCGTAGTGGCGTGCGAAGGTGACCGAATGATCCATGAGGCGCCACCGGTGGCCGACGTCGGCCACGATGAGAGACAACTATAGTATCGACGGCTGGCGAACTGCCGTGATCGAAGGTGTGTGCTCGAACACGCCACACGACCGACGATTAGGATTCGGAATCACTCCCTGCCGAACGATGCGCATGACGCCATCCCTGCCCGTCCCCCGCGCCCTCATCGTCCTCCGTGCTGTGCTGCTCGCGGCCCTGCTGCCGA
The DNA here is from genome assembly GCA_035274345.1 of Gemmatimonadaceae bacterium. Taxonomy (GTDB): domain Bacteria; phylum Gemmatimonadota; class Gemmatimonadetes; order Gemmatimonadales; family Gemmatimonadaceae; genus AG11. The sequence continues at coordinate 3,097 of DATEOG010000018.1, read as the reverse complement.
CCGCCTGCCGCACGGTCGACCATGGAGCCGCGTCGCCCCGCGACGCCGCCGATCGCATCCGGCGCGACATCGCCTATCTGGCTGACGATCGGCTCGAGGGTCGCGGCACGGGAACGGCCGGCAACGACAGCGCCGCCGCCTGGCTCGCGCGGCGCCATTTCGAGCTCCGGCTCCTGCCCGTGATCACCGAGCCCGAGGGGTGCTCGGACGTCGGCCAAAGTCGATGCATGGGCTTTCTGCAGCGCTTCACGGCTCGGGGCGCCGAGCTCGCCCACGCCGGCCAGCCGGATGGTGTACGTACCCAGAACGTCGTCGCCATGGCGCCCGGCTGGGATCGGGCGCTCGCCGGAAAGGAGGTGGTCGTCATCGGCGCGCACTTCGACCACCTCGGCCGCTCTCCGGCGAACGCGCTCGATCCCCAGGCAAAGGACGCCATCCGGAACGGCGCCGACGACAACGCCTCGGGCACCGCCGCGATCCTCGAGCTGGCGCGGCGCTTCGCCGCCCACCCGGCGCGCCGCGCCGTCGTCGTCGTCCACTTCACCGGCGAGGAGCTGGGACTCCTCGGCTCCCAGTGGTTCGTCGAGCACTCGCCCGTGCCTGTGGACGGCATCGTGGCGATGGTCAACTTCGACATGGTGGGACGGCTGCGGAACGACCGGCTCATCGTCTACGGCGCGGCCACGGCGCGCGAATTCCCCGCGTTGATCGACAGCGCGAACGTCGAGCCGAAGCTGCGCATCAACGCGGTGGGCGACGGCTTCGGGCCATCCGATCACAGCGCCTTCTACGCGAAGGGGATCCCGGTGCTCCACTTCTTCACCGATCTGCACGACGACTACCACCGCGCCACCGACGACATCGAGAAGATCGACGCGGCGGGCGAGGCGCGCGTCGTCGCAGTGGCCGAACGAGTCGTGCGCGCGATCGCCGACCGCCCGGGGCGACTGACGGCTGTACGCGTCGCGGCGCCGACCATGTCTCCCGCGAGACAGGGGAGCAACGTCTACCTCGGCACGATCCCCGACATGGCCTCGAGTGACGTGCCCGGGCTCAAGCTCACCGGCGTGCGCGTGGGCAGCCCCGCCGACAAGGGCGGGCTCTCTTCGGGGGACATCATCGTGGGCTTCGCCGGCCGCGAGGTGAAGGACCTCTACACCTACAGCGACGCACTCTACGCCCACAAGCCGGGCGAGGAGGTGGAGATCGTCTATCTGCGCGGGGGCGAGCGCCGCACGACCAAGGTCACGCTCGGCACGCGAGGTCAGTGAGCGGGAGCGGTCTCCTCGTCGGGCCAGAGCCAGGCCGCGCCGCGCACTCCGCTCGAGTCGCCGTGGACGTTGCGGCGAATCACCGTGTCGACCACGTCGGAGAACACGTACGGTCGCATCGCATCGGCCGCGGCCTGCTCCAGTCCGGGCAGGTTGGACATACCGCCGCCGAGCACGATCACGTCGGGATCGAGCAGGTTCACCACCGCGGCAAGCCCGCGCCCCAGCCGGCCATGGTACCGCGCGACCGTGGCCTTCGCGGCCGCGTCACCCGCTGTCGCGGCCCGCACGATCTCGTGCGTGGAGAGCGCCTGTCCCGTGTGCGCGCGGTGGTCATGCTCCATCCCGGGACCCGACAGGTAGGTCTCGATGCAGCCGCGACGCCCGCAATAGCAGGGAGGTCCCGGCAGCTCGGCGACGTCAGGCCACGGCAGCGGGTTGTGGCCCCACTCTCCGCCGATGAGGTTCGCGCCCACGTGCACGCGGCCTCCGATCGTGATCCCGCCCCCGACTCCGGTGCCGAGGATCACGCCGAACGCGCAGTCGAATCCCGCGCCGGCACCGTCCGTCGCCTCGGAGAGTGTGAAGCAGTTCGCGTCGTTCATGAGTCGCACGGGCCGGCCGAGTCGCTCCTCGAGCACGGCGCCGAGCGGCTTGCCGATCAGCCACGTCGAGTTCGCGTTCTTCACCACGCCGGTGCGCTGCGAGATCATGCCGGGGATGCCGATGCCGACCGTGCCGCGCTCGCCCATCGTGCGCTCGATCAACTCGACGAGCGACAGGATCGCGTCGAGCGAGCCCTCGTAATCGCGCGGCGTCGCCACACGGTGGCGAAAGCGCTCCTCGCTGCCGACGAGCGCGATGCCCTCGATCTTGGTGCCCCCGAGGTCTATCCCGATGCGAATGGTCGTCGTGCTCCGTGCGTGGGATCAGCGCTGCGCGGCGGGCGCGGGCGCGGCGGCAGCCGGCTCCGCGTGCAGCATCGACATGAAGTAGTAGACGACGAGATGCTGGATCACGAAGTGGCCATCCTCGATACGACCCATGTGATTCGCACGCACGACGAGGCATTCCTGGGCCTCGTCGCGCAGGCGGCCTCCCTCGAATCCCGACAGCCCGATGGTGCGGCAGCCGAGGGAGTTCGCGTAGCGCACGGCACGCAGCACGTTCTCCGAGTTGCCGCTGCCGCTGAATGCCAGCAGAAGGTCGCCCGGTCGAGCGAAGTTCTTGAGCTGCTCGACGTACACGTCGGCGTACGAGAGATCGTTCCCGAGCGCGGTGATCCACGGGACGTTGTCGGTGAGCGAGAGCACGCGGAACCGCCGTTCGGCGCCGAGCGATGCGCCCTTGCCGAGATCGACGGCGAAGTGCGACGCCGTGGCAGCGCTGCCCCCGTTGCCCACGACGAAGAGCTGAGCGTCGCGGTCGCGGACGTCGCGGATCGCCTCGATGACTCCGGCGATCTGCTCGTGGGGCAGCGCTCGGAGCGTGGCGTCGAGCTCGGCGAGATAGCCGCGGATGAACTCGAGGGACATGGGTGGGATGCGCGGGTTCGCGTGATCGTCGACCGGGAAGCTTACGTCTGCGCGCGAACGGGCGAAACGGCGCCACGGCGCGTCGAACGCGCATGACGCTCACCGTCTGGTCGTCGTCGCGCTACACCTTTCCGCTGCCGGAGGGACACCGCTTCCCCGTCGCGAAGTACGCGCTGCTTCGCGAGGCGGTGATCTCGGAAGGGATCGTCCCCGCCGAGCGCGTGCTCGATCCGCCGCGAGCGGGCGACGACGCGCTCGCCCTCGTACACACGCCGGACTACGTGCGCCGCT
>DATEOG010000017.1:0-12598 GCA_035274345.1 Gemmatimonadaceae bacterium | reverse complement strand
CACGGGAGCGGCATTCGGACCGCCGAGCGTGAGGGTGTCGCCGGTGCGCGTCAGCAGGGTGCCGACGTAGCGTCTGGCAACGATGCCCGGCGCCTCCACCCTCACGCGTACGCCGGGCTGCAGCTCGGCGAGCGACACCTGCGCCGAGAGCGCACTGGCGTGCGCGACGCAGGACACGAGAACAGCGACCGCCAGGACACGCATATCGGTGAGGGTGAGAGGTCGCCAATCCTTCACTGCTGCACCGACGGTGTCCAGAGGTGTCACCGCGGCTCGGGACACTTCAGGAGCGCGTGCTCCGACGCCATCTTTCGAGCATGGGTTGGCCGCGTCTCACTCTCGTGCTCACGCTGCGCGCGCTGCGCGATCCACGCACCGCGAGCGCGCTCGCTCGCGTCGCGTGGCGATTCCGGCGGCGCGGCTGGTGGCGGCGGTTCCCCTTCCTTCCCCTCCCCGCGCGCGACTACCTGCGGTGGCGCATGCACACGGCGTACGGCAGCTACGACGCCGTACCACCGGCGGAAGACGTGATCCGCTTCGCGCGGTGGGCGGTGGGTGAGCCTTGATGTTTCCGGGGGTCCGGGGGTCCGATGAATTGCTCGGACGCATGATCGACGCGCCGGACATTGCGCGCACACGAGCGTCGGACGCGAGCGAGCTCGCGCGACTCGCGAAGGCGCACGCGTACGCGATCGGATTCGACCTCGTCGGCATCGCGGCACTCGGTCCGGCGGAGACGTCGCCGGAGTTCGAGGCGTGGCTGCGCGAGGGACGCGCGGGGACGATGGCGTATCTCGAGCGCGGTGCGGAGAAGCGGCGCGACACGCGGCTGCCGCTGCCCGGTACGACGCACGCGATCGTCGTCGCGCTGGACTACGGCGGGAAGGAGCCGAGCGGGCCGGTGGCCCGCTACGCGCGCGGCGACGACTACCACGACGTGATGGACGCGATGCTGCGCGAGCTGCACCGCCGCGTGGCGAGCGACGCGGGGCGCGAAGTGCTCGGCAAGCCCTACGTCGACACGGGGCCACTGCTCGAGCGCGATCTCGCGCGGCGCGCGGGGCTCGGCTGGTTCGGCAAGAACACGAACCTGATCAACCCGACGCGAGGGTCATTTGTCTTTCTCGGCGCGCTGGTGGTGGATGTCGAGCTGACGACGGACGAGCCGTTCGAGGCGGACCGGTGCGGGACGTGCACGCGGTGCATCGAGGCGTGTCCGACGCAGGCGATCACGGCGCCGAGGGAGCTGGATGCACGGCGGTGCATCTCGTACCTCACGATCGAGCTGCGTGAGGAGATCCCAGTGGAGCTGCGGGAGGGGATCGGGGATCGCATCTATGGATGCGACGTGTGTCAGGACGTCTGTCCGTGGAACGTGCGGTTTGCGCGCGAGCTGCCTGAGAAGTCACCGTTCCGGCCGCGAGCCGCGTTGCCCGATCGCGATGCGCGCGCGCTCGCACGCGACCTGCTGGCGATGACGCAGGAGGAGTTCGCGCGCGTCTTCAAGGGCTCGCCGATGAAGCGCGCGAAGCTGCGAGGGCTCAAGCGTAACGCGGCGGTGGTACTCGGCAACGTGGGCTCCCCGGAAGACGTGCCAGCGCTCCTCGCCGCATTGTCCGACGAAGAGCCGCTCGCGCCGTCGCAGGCTGCCTGGACGCTCGGCCGGCTCGGTCTCCCGGCCTCGGCGGCAGCGCTTCGCGACTGCTTCGAGGTCGAACCCGACGATGGCGTGCGCGCGGAGTTGGGCTCTGCGCTCGACGCCCGCGCCCCATCCGGGCGCTGAGCACGCCCGGTCTTGAGCTCGAAGTGCCGCCGCGAGTTCGGTGCGCTGCGCAGGCGGACCAGCGCGGTCTTCTGGTTGGCGCGCTTCATCCGGGGATCGGCGCGACGACGATCGGGATGTCGAGCACCCAGTAGTCGAGCAGGATGCGACGCTCCTCGGGCCGGCGCGATCGTCACCACATCTCGGGCGCACGCCGGTCCAGCAACGTCTCGGCACAGCGGGCTACGGCGCTGGCGGCCCGGCGAACCGCCAATGGCACCTCCTCCGCGGCAATGCGACGAAGCTCGGTAACACCGGCCCGCCGGGATGCGGAACCCATCGGCACGGCGCCTTCCTCCTGCACCGCCTCAGGCGAGTACCATCCCCAGCCGCTGCAGCTGTCACCGCCACGAGCTGTCCGATACCCGTGAAGCGCTGGGTGTAGCAGTGGCGCGATCCCATCCACTGCCGCAACTCGAACCGCGACGGGCCGCGCTGAGTCGCGCGCAACCTGGAGCAATGCCTGGAACAATCGCGCGTCACGCACGGTGGCCGAAATCCGGAGCAAGCGCGAGAGGACCGCTGAATCCGAAGGGGCCGCCCGCCAGGCGAGGACGAGGGCGGGCGGTCCGCTCTCCGAGCAGCTGGCGAGCTCGCCGAACTCCGCGCTCAGGAACGTGGCGATATTCGCACGGAGCGCGAGCGCGAACGCCTTGCCCGAGCGACGGCAGCGATCAGCCTGTGTTTCGCTCCATCGCTCGGGCGCGCCCCAGGACGGACCGAGCGACCACGCTGCTCGCCCGACCGAGCCCGGCTCCCTGCCGAGTGACGTGAGGGTCGCCCAGATCGAGTCGCGCAGCAATGGCTCGATCGAGCTCGCGGCACGATATGAAGGGTGGTTGATCGAGCACGTAGAGATGAAGGTGCTGACTGTATCGAGCACTCTCCCGAGGCAGGCGTCGTGTGGCCGTAGGTAGGGCACCACCGCTGCGAGCGCCGCCAGCCGGACATGTGGTGGGCGCCGGGTGTCGGAGGCAGTCTCGAGTAGCGCGCGGAGGAGATGCGCTCCTCCGACCTCACTCGAGAGATACATCAGCGGGATCAGCGACGCAGTGTCGGGGCCGATACTGCTCCAGAGCCGAACGAGCACGGAGTCGCCGGGAACGCAGCCGAGCGATTGGGGCCGTTGGTCAAGCAGGGCGATGGCGCCATCTCGACTCAACGCGGCGCGCCAATCCGAGCATGCTGCCTGGCGTGCAGCCACGAGGCTGTCACGCATGCGTTGTGGACCGTCACCCTGTGCTCTCGCCGCCGCGGGTACGAGCAGCAGGGTGATGCAAAGGAGCCGGCGCCGTCGGGTCATTCGCATGCGCGCGCCAGATGTCCTTCGAGCGCGACCGGAAGGGCCTCCGTGGCGGGAAGTACCGGTGAGAAGAGGTCGACGATTCTGCCGCCGATCTCGCCTGCAACACGGGCCCCGCCTGGATCGGTGGGCGCGCGTTCCCAGGCGAAGAAGTGCGCCTCGCTCGCCTCGTCGATGACGACGGAGAAGGTGCCATCGTACGGGGGAACTCCCCCCCGCAGAAAGAGCTGCTGAGACATGGCGTACGCAAGGCGAGTCAGCTCCACGCCATCGATGCCGCGGACCGGCTCGCGGACGTGTAGACTCACGGCGGCGGTGGACGCCTGCGCACAGCCATCGGTGGCCAGGTTTTCTCCGCGACGGTCATCGGGATAGAGGACGAGATGCACACGCTGCGGAACCGGCACGCCAGCGAGCCGGCCCGGCGCCCACTGCAATGCCAGGAGCGCCTCCCGAGCGGCTCCGAGTTCGGACCGTGCGTGCGCCGAACCGATGACGCTCATCGTGGTCGGGGCTACGCGTCCGTCGCGCTTCACGACGAAGGTAAGCACGACCTCGACCGGGCCTCCCCAGCGACTGAGCTGCGGTCGCAAGGATGACTGTGGTCGCGCCGCACACGTGACCTCCGTTTCGCCGTGCAGGCGCGTCGAGTCAACGGGGCGCAGTGGAACTTGCTCCGCTTGAGCGATCGCAACACGAACACTGTCGAGCTCCACTTCGCGCGTGGAGGGGACGATCCCTCTCGTCGAGAGCGTGCCATTCGCGACGCATCCTGCGTAGTAGGCGCCGCCTCTGTTGTCGTCCTGCCGCGCGACACCGTTCGGGACGCTGAGCGTGTGCCGGTCGGAATCGGGAGCCGCGATTCCAGTGAGCCACGCCCGGACGGCCGCCGGAGTGTAGGCTTCGCGGAAAAGTAGAGTCTCGTCGAGCGGCCACGTCGAATCGCGCGGAGCGTAGAAGGGGGAGACCGCCACCCGGCCGTCGGAACGCGCGACGAAGCTCCTGGTGCGCGTCCATCCGGCGAGCATGCGCTCGTCGGCGTCCGTGGAGTCGGCGAACCAGATGATCGCGTGTGCCCACTGCCGCACGCGCCTGGATTCGGTTTGGGCAGGTTCATAGCGCCACTTGGCCAAAGCGTCGCGCGCTCTCCGCTCCACGCTTGCAGCCAGAGCGCGATCCCACGACAACGTGGCGAGCTCGATTCGGCCTCGTTCGCTCACGACGAAGTGCGCCATGGTCTCTCCGCGCGCTGCAGGACGATGACCGAGCTCCGGCGACCAGGCGGGCATCGAGGCATGTTCCAGTCTCGCAGGACAGGTTACCTCGGGGCGGGAAAATGGTCCCTGACCGCGATCCGCCGGCAGCTTCCGTAGTCGGGAAGCCACGCGCGATGCGTTAGTCAGCGCGTCGGCGAGAAGGAGCACTTCCGTGCGGGAGGGTCCGCTGCCGGCGGAGTGCCTACAGGCAGCGACGTCGAGGCGGTATCTCGCACCGTTCGAGTCGCGCACGACAGCGAGTCCGATGCTGGCCGACCCGCTCGTCAGTCCCGGGACGCCAAACTTGCCGACGTGCCCAGCCCTGTCGTTCACCACGCGGCGCGCCCGCTCGGCGAATGCCCGCGCCTGTACCGGCGCGAAGCGCGCGCTCACGCCATGTTCATGGAGTCGTGCGTAATGCGGCGCCAGAGGAGTGCTTGCACCGAACTGGAGCTCGACCCAGCCGTCCGCCGTGGCGCGCACTACGCCTACGGCAGTGAACCAAGCGCGGCGCTCTGCGGACTGCGCATGGGTCTCGATCGCCAACGCAACGCTCGCGCTGGCGACCAGGAGCAACTGTCCAATGCATAGACGGGCCGCCATGCATGAAACACCGCAAGAACGTCTGCGCCGGTCACTCTCATTCTGAAGGAGCGTGAGGCGAGGGCGGATGCGCACGGGGCTAGTTGGATTGAGATCGCAAACGTTGCGATCGTCGACGCCCATTGCGCCAGGTCACTCGCCTGGTCGTTACGTGTGCGCATCCCAGAGGAGTCTCCGCTCGACTGTCGCAGCGAAACGCCGCCGTCGCATTAGGCAACGTCGGCACGGCCGACGACGCCGGCGCGCTCTCCCGTGCGCTCGACGATGATGAGGCGCTGGTGCGCGAGCACGCCGGATGGGCGCTCGCGCGGCTGCGCGGCGAACTCGGCCCCTAACGCGGTGCGACCTGCTTGCGCTCCGGTGACCGCCGCCCCACCATGCGCTCCGCCATGCTCTCCGTCGTGCTCCCCGTCCTCGCACTCCTGCAGGCCCCGGTCGCTGGGCCTGCCGACGCCGACACGCGCGCCTGGTGGCAGCGGACGACGGTCCTCTCGGCCGACTCCATGGAGGGGCGCGACGCAGGGTCCCGCGGCTACGAACACTCGGCGCGTCACGTTGCGCGGTGGCTCGCCGCGGCGGGGGTGAAACCGCTGGGCGACGGTGGATCATGGTACCAGTCGGTGCCGATGGAGGAGATCGCCGTCACCCGCGCGCGTCTCGACGTCGGCGGGCGGCCGCTCAGGTTCCTGCATGACGTCACCATCCCCGCGCCCTCAGCACCGGCGACGCTGGACGGCGCGCTCGCCTACCGTGGCTACTGCGCGGCCGACGCGCTGGGCGATGTGCGCGGGAAGCTGGTGATCTGCCACGCGGCGCGGCGAGCCGGGCTGCCGACCAACGAGCAGCGGCGCGCGGCGCTGCAACAGGCGGGAGCGGCAGGGATGATCGCCATCGCCGATCCGGGCTTCACCGTCGAGCCGCCACGTTGGCCGGCGGCGTACGCACGCACCGTCACCATCGCCGGCAGCACGACGACGCCGCCGTCGTCGACGGGGGCAGCGACACCGGCCCAGGGCACCGGGTTCATCACGCTCTCGCTGCGCGCCGAGGCGCTGCGGACGGTGCTCACCGGGAATGAGCCGGACGCCGACTCCCTCATCGCGGCGGGCAGCGCCGGCCGGCCGCTCCCCGCCTTCGACCTGCGCGACAGCCTGCACGCGATGTTCACCACCGCGCGCCGGACGCTGCGCTCGCCCAACGTCGTGGGAATCCTTCCGGGGACCGACCCGGCGAAGTCCGGCGAGGCGATTGTCCTCACCGCGCACCTCGACGGCTACGGCTATGGGACGGCGGTGGACGGTGACTCGCTGTACAACGGAACACTCGACGATGCGGCGTACGTCGCGCTGATCGTCCGCCTCCTCGAACGCCGACACGGCAAGGGATTCAGACGCCCGATCATCGTCGCGATCGTCACGGGCGAGGAGAAAGGGCTCCTCGGCTCCCGGTGGTTCCTCGCCCACCTCCCCGTGCCGCGGGCGCGGCTCGCGGCGAACATCAACCTCGACCAGCTCCGTCCTCTCTTCCCCCTGGAGCGGCTCACCGTACACGCACTGGACGACACGAGCCTGGGGGACGACGCGCGCGCGGTGGCGGAGTCGTTGGGTATCGCCGTGCAGCACGACCCCGAGCCGGAACGGGGCCTCCTGCAGCGCACCGACCACTGGCCGTTCCTCCAGGCGGGAATCCCGGCGACGAACTTCGTCTTCGGCTATCACCCGGGGACGGAGAGCGAGCGCATCTACCGACAGTGGTACCGCGAGGGGTATCACACGCCGAAGGACGACCTGCGGCAGCGGATCGACTGGAAGGCAGCCGCGGACTTCAATCGATTCTACTACGCGCTCGTGGAGCGCGTGGCGGGACAGGACGCGGCGCCGGCGTGGAAGGCGGGGAGCTCGCTGCGCCGGTGATCGCGTAGCGCTTGGCTCACGTCGGCGGCCGCTTCAGATCTTGCGGCGACTTCGCCGCGTGCCGACGTTCTTCGAGACACGACCGTTCACATCGCACGAGGGCTCATGCGCACGCTCGTCACGCTCTTCACTCTGCTGCTCACGCTCCCGACGGTTTCCGTAGCCCAGCAGCCGGCACGCCCGGATCGCGCTGCCACCGCAGCACCCATCGCGCGCTTCGACTGGTACGAGTACAGCGGGCACGACTCGGTGTACGACGTGCACCCGGCCCGTCAGGGAGAATACCTCAACCCGATCCTCTCCGGCTTCTATCCGGACCCGAGCCTCGCGCGCGTCGGGAACGATTACTACCTGATCGGGTCCACGTTCGCGTACTTCCCGGGCATCCCGATCTTCCGTAGCAAGGACCTCGTCAACTGGACGCAGATCGGCAACGTGATCCACCGTCCGGAGCAGCTGAAGTTCGACTCGCTCGGGATGTCGCGCGGCGTCTTCGCGCCGACGATCAACCACCACGCCGGGACGTTCTACGTCCTCAATACCTGCGTGGATTGCGGGGGCAACTTCCTCGTGACGGCGACGGACCCCGCCGGCCCGTGGTCGAACCCGACGTGGATCCCCGAGGTCGGTGGGATCGATCCGTCGATCTTCTTCGACGACGACGGAAAGACGTACGTCATCAACAACGACGAGCCGATCGGCGGCTCGACGTATCAGGGACACCGCGCGATCTGGATCCGCGAGTTCGACGTCACCGCCAAGAAGGTCAAAGGCAAACCCACTCAGATCATCAACGCTGGTGTGGACATCACCCAGAAGCCGATCTGGATCGAGGGGCCGCACATCTACAAGATCAACGGCAAGTACTACCTGAGCTGCGCCGAGGGCGGGACGGCCGTCGATCACCGACAGGTCGTCTTCCGCAGCGACAACGTGCTCGGGCCATACGTGCCCGCGCCCGCGCCGGTCAACCCTATCCTCACCCAGCGCCACCTCGATTCGTCGCGTTCGTTCCCCGTCACCTCGGCCGGACACGCCGACTTCCTGCAGACCCAGAACGGCGAGTGGTGGGGGATCTTCCTCGCTACGCGGCCGTACGAGGGCGACTACTACAACACCGGTCGCGAGACCTTCCTGCTGCCGCTCGAGTGGAAGAACGGCTGGCCGAGCTTCGTCGGCGGGCGCGAGCCAATCCCCTACGCGGTGAAGAAGCCGAAGCTGCCCGCGCAGCCGGCGCCCGTGATCCCGACGCACGGCAACTTCACAGTGCGCGAGGAGTTCGACGGATCTGCGCTCGCACCCTACTGGATGATGCTTCGCACACCACGCGAGCACTGGTGGACGCTCGACAGCGGCGCGCTGACGCTGCGCGCGCGCCCGGACGACATCGCGAGCAAAGGGCAGCCCTCGTTCGTCGGGCGGCGCCAGCAGCACCTGAAGGCGACGTTCACGACCGCGATGCGCTTCGCGCCGACTGCCGCGGGCGAGCGCGCAGGGCTCGTCGCCTTCCAGAGCGAGAACTTCTTCTACGCGCTCACGGTGACCCTCGCCGACGGCAAGCCGGTGGCGCAGGTGCAGCGACGCGCGGGAGCAAAGGATACCTCGACGGTCATCGCGTCGGTGCCGCTCACGGCACGTGAGGGAGTGCCGGTGTACCTCAAGATCGACGCCGACCGTGATCGCTACTCGTTCTCCGTCGCCACGGAGCGCGACCGGTGGACTCCCGTGTTGGAGAATGCGGACGGCAAGATGCTGAGCACCAAGGGCGCCGGCGGCGGTGGTCTCAATTTCACGGGCGTGGTCGTCGGCATGTACGCGCGCTCCGCGCCGTGATGCGGAGATGAGACTCGCGATCGTCGCGCTGGCGTGCGGCGCGCTCCTGAGCGCCGCACGCCCGATGATCGCGCAGTCCACTCCACGGACGTGGACGGCCGACAACGGCAACGGCACGTTCTCCAATCCCCTGTTCTACGACGAGTTCTACAGAGCGGGGACGACCATGCATGCGATGCCGGGCCTGCCCGTGCTGCGCTCGCGCGATCTGGTCAACTGGGAGCTCGCGAGCTACGCGCTCGACCGGCTCGACCTGGGCCCCGAGTATCGCCTGGAGGAGGGGAAGGAGATCTACGGCAAGGGGATCTGGGCGCCGAGCCTCCGCCATCACCGGGGCACCTTCCACATCTTCAGCAACGTCAACGGGCAGACGACGCAGCACTTCACCGCGACCGACCCGCGCGGCCCGTGGACGCGCACGCCGATGAAGCGCTCGCTCCACGACCTCTCGGTGCTGTTCGACGACGACGGCAAGGTGTGGGTCGTGTGGGGTTACCAGGACATGCACCTGGCGCAGCTCGACGGCACGCTCAGCGACATCGTTCCGGGGACCGAGCGCGTGCTCTTCGCGAAGAACGCGGGGATGGGCGAGGGAGCGCACTTCTACAAGATCGACGGCAGGTACTTCATCACGAGCGCATGGTACGCGGGCCGAATGCGGCTCGCCGCCGCGCGCGCCGAGCGTCTCGACGGCCCGTGGGAGGTGAACCGGGAGATCAGCGCCGACGAGACGTTCGGTCTGCGGCAGGGCTACCGCGTGCGCGGCAACGGCACGGGACCGCAGATCGTGGTCACGCCGGGAAATCCCACCGCGCGTGGAACAATGTCGATGCATCAGGGCGGCGTCGTGCAGACGCCGTCCGGCGAGTGGTGGGGCTTCTCGATGATGGACGCCAACTCGGTGGGGCGGCTCACGGCGCTCTCGCCCGTTACGTGGAAGGACGGCTGGCCCTACTTCGGGCTCCCCGGGAATCTCGGGCGCACGCCGCGCGTATGGGTGAAGCCGAAGACGGCTGCGCGCAGCGCGCCACACTCTCCGTATATGAGAAGCGACGCGTTCTCCGGGCCGCGCCTGGCGAACGTGTGGCAGTGGAACCACGTGCCCGCCGACAGCGCGTGGTCGCTCACCGAGCGGCGCGGCTGGCTGCGCCTGCATTCGCTCCCCGCCGCCGACTTCTGGACCGCGCGCAACACGTTGACGCAGCGCGCGGTCGGCCCGCGATCCTCGGCGACGACGGTGCTCGACGCCGCTGGGATGCGCCCGGGCGACGTCGCGGGGCTCGCACTGCTCAATCGGCCGTACGCGTGGATCGGTGTGCGGCGTACCGCGGAGGGGCTCGCGCTCCAGCAATACGATCAAACCGTCGACTCGACAGCCGCGTCGCCGCTACGTGGCACGCGCGTGTGGTTGCGGGTCGACTGCGACTTCCTCACCGAGGAGGCGCGCTTCAGCTACAGCACCGACGGCGTACGCTGGACACCCTTCAGCCGGCAATTCACGATGGCGTTCCAGCTGAAGACCTTTCAGGGAGTGCGATTCGCCCTGTTCCATTACAACACTGGAGGCTCGCCGGGCGGCGTCGCCGACTTCGACCTGATGCGGGTGGACGAGCCGAGTCCTCGCGGCCTGACGCGGCCAATCCCGTTCGGCCGGGCGATCGCGCTGCAGGCCGCCCGGCGCGACACGCCATTCGCGATCGACGGTCAGAAGCAGTTCACGGTCGTGGACCGCGGACTCGGGCGCATCGGACTGCGCGCCGGCAACCGGTACCTCTCGGTCACGCCGACGTCCGACAGCACGAGCACGCTCGCGCTGCGCGCCGGGGCGCCGACCGACGCCGAGACGTTCCAGTGGATGGAGACGCTGTACGGCGATCTGATGCTGATGTCGCTGGCAACGCACCGGTACCTGCGCGTCGAGCCGGATGGCCGCGTGTCGAGCGACAGCCGCGGCGCGGAGCCGGACCCGAACGACGGCACTGCGCTCCGGTGGCGCCTCGTGCCAACCGACCGTTGACCTCGACCCTGCCCGCAATGCGACTCCGTTCCCGGCATGTTCTCGCGCTCGTGCTGCTCGCGGCCCTCCGCGCCGGCGTCGCCGGCGCGCAGTCGACTACGGCGCCGTCGGCTCCAGCTCGCCCACCGCTCGTCGTCCCCGATCCGGTTCCGGGCGCGAAGCCCGTGGTCACGGAGCGCATCACCGTGCACGGCGCGTCGCTGGTCGGAAACCTCGAGGGCGACTCGCCCGACCGCGGCGTGATCGTCTACCTGCCGCCGAGCTACTCGGGAAGCCGGACGCGGCGATATCCCGTGCTGTACGCGCTCCACGGGTACTCGATCAGCAACGAGAAATGGACGACGGAGATCCGGACGCCGCAGACGGTCGAGGGAGCGTTCGCGACGGGAACGCGCGAGATGATCGTCGTGATCGCGAACGCGCAGACGCGACACAACGGGTCGATGTACTCGAACTCTGCGACGACGGGAAACTGGGAGGACTTCATCGCTCGCGACCTCGTCGCGTACGTCGACGCGCACTACCGCACCATCGCCGACCGCCGAAGCCGCGGCATCGCCGGCCACTCGATGGGCGGCTACGGCAGCACGCGGATCGCGATGCGGCACCCCGAGGTCTTCTCGGCGTTCTACGCCATGAGCCCGTGCTGCATGTCGGCGCGCAGCGCGCCGAACGCGGAGATGGCGAAGAAGCTCGAGGCGGCGGCCGCGGCCGGGCAGTCGGAGGGGCTCGACTTCTTCACGCGCGCGACGCTCGCGTCGGCGGCGGCGTGGTCACCCAACCCGAAGGCGCCGCCGCTGTACCTCGACCTGCCGACGAAAAACGGAGAGCCGCAACCGGCCGTGCTCGCGCGCTGGGCCGCCAACGCGCCGCTCGCCATGGTCGACCAGTACGTCGCCAACCTGCGCCGATACACCGCGATCGCGCTCGACTGCGGCGACCAGGATCGCCTGAAGGACGATACGGCCGAGCTGCACCGGATCCTCGACAGCTACGGCATCAGGAACAGCTTCGAGCTCTATAAAGGCGATCACGTGAGCGCCGTCGCCGACCGGATGCAGAACCACGTGCTTCCATTCTTCGGACGGCACCTCGTGTTCGAGTCCGGCAAGTAGCGAGACCGAGAATCCAGGGCCGCAGCGCGGGCGGGGGACTCTGACCTTCAGCGCGGGGCCTTCGCGCTGGCCTTCGCCTTCACCTTGGCCGGCGCGGATGACGCGACCGGAGCGCCGGCCTGGCTGACCGTCGCGCCGGCATGCAGGGCGTACGTCTCACGCACGTCGGTGCCCGCGATCGCGCCGCTCAGCTCAGCGACGCTGCCGGGCGTCCACGTCAGAGGCACCGTACCGCGTGCATCGCTGACGGCGCGCGACGGCGACACCCGCCCGCCCTTCGTGGTCAGTCCGAGCTTCGCGTTCGGCACCGGGTTGCCATAGACGTCGGTCACGGTGGCGATGAGCTTGCGCGTGCTCGACGCCGCACGCGAGCCGCGCACCTCGTCGAAGGCGAGGTTCGCCGGTGCGCCAGTCTGGGCCAACGCCTCGACCTTCAGCGACTTCACCAGCCCGTCCATGTGGACGTTCAGCGCGTGAGGACCGGCGGTGCGGCCGAGGGTCCAGGCGAGTGCAGCGCTGCCGGTGGAATCGCTGGGGACCAGCGTGTCGAGCAGGCTTCCGGAGGCGACGGAGACGACGAGTGCCGCGCCCGCGACGCCATTGCCAGCCGCATCGAGCACACGGACGACGACGGGACGGCGGAGCGGAGCGCCGACCGTACCGCGCTGCCGGTCGCCCGAGACGACGACCATGCGCGCGGCGGTGCCGGGGAGCGCCGTCGCCGTGATCGTCACCG
>DATEOG010000016.1:0-3498 GCA_035274345.1 Gemmatimonadaceae bacterium | reverse complement strand
TGGACGTCGTCGCCGAATTTGCGGCGTCCGCGCTCGGGGTGGCACGCGTACGTGCGCTGGCCCCGCGCTCCGATCTCGCGTGGCTGGAGACGGAGCACCGGCGTGTCGGTGCCGTTCGCGGCCTGCTGGGCGGCGATCTGCCCTGGCACCCGGAGCCAGTGCCCGATCTCGACGGACCGCTGCAGCGGCTTCGAGTCGCGGGGATCATGTGGACGTCGCACGAGCTGCTGGCGGCCGCCGTGCTGTTGCGCTCCGCACGACGCACGCGCGAGGCACTGCGCGACGAGCGCCGGCCGGTGATTCTGCGCGCCGTGCTGTCGCCGTTCGTCGAGCGGATGGTTGTCGCCAGGAGCGAGGAGGAGCAGATCGAGCGCGCTATCGGTGAGGATGGCCTCGTGCGCGACGAGGCGTCGCCCGCGCTGAGACGCATCCGGCGCGAGTTGCGCGCGTCCCACGGTGAGCTGGTGCGCATTCTGGAACGGGTGATGGGAGGGCTCGAGTCGCATCACCGTGCGCCCGACATGTCGGTGACCGTTCGCGAGGGTCGCTACGTGATACCGGTCCGCCGCGAAGGCGCGCGCCAGGTCGGCGGCATCGTGCACGGCGCGTCCGGCACCGGAGGAACGCTCTTCGTCGAGCCGCCCGCGGCGATCGAGTTCGGCAACCGCATTCGCGAGCTGGAAGGGGAGGAGCAGGAAGAGGTGGAACGCGTGCTGCGCGAGCTCACCGACGTGCTGCGCCCCCACCGTGATGCGATGCTGGACAGTCTGGATGCGCTCGCGGAGCTCGACTCGCTGTACGCGCGTGCCCGATACGCGGTGCGATACGAGTGCACGCCCGCGGCGTTCGTGCCGGCGCGCGAGGGTTTCGACATTCGCGATGGGCGCCATCCGCTGCTCCTCGCGAAAGGCATCGACGTGGTGCCTTTCAGCCTCGGTCTCGCGGCCGACGAGCGCACTCTTCTCGTGTCAGGTCCGAACACGGGTGGCAAGACCGTGTTCCTCAAGGCACTCGGTCTCATCTCGGCGATGAGCCAGGCGGGAATACCCGCACCCGTCGGCGCCGAGAGTCGCGTACCCGTCTTCGACGACGTCTTCGCCGATGTCGGCGACGAGCAGTCGATCGAGGCGAGCCTCTCCACGTTCAGCGCTCACCTGAAGAACCTCTCCGAGATCCTGCGCCTCGCCACGCGCGATTCCCTGGTGCTGATCGACGAGCTGGGCTCGGGCACCGACCCACAGGAAGGCGCCGCGCTCGGTTGGGCAATCCTGGAATCGCTCACGGCGCGCGCCAGCACCACGCTCGCGTCCACGCACCTGGGCCAGCTCAAGGAGCTCGCAACCCAGGTGCAGGGCGTGGTGAACGCCTCCTTGCAGTTCGACGCCGTGCAGCTCGCGCCGACGTATCGTCTGATCAAGGGGGTGCCGGGACGCTCGTACGGCATCAGCATCGCGCGCCGGCTCGACCTTCCTGTGGACGTCGTCGCGCGCGCCGAGGAACGAATCCCGCAGGGCGAGCGCGACATGGCGGCGCTGATCGAGCGGTTGGAGCGCACGGAGAAGGAGCTCGAGGAGCGCGAGCGCGAAGCGAAGGCGATGCAGGAGGATGCGCGCGAGCGCATCGCCAACGTGGTTCGCCGCGAGCACAATGTGCGTGAGCGCGAGCGCACCGTAGAGACGGAGAGCCGCAAGGAGGCCCGGAAGTACGTGCTCGAGGCACGCTCGGAGATCGAGCGCACGATCAAGGACCTGAAGCGTCGGGGCGAAGCGGCGGCGGACGAAGCGATCGACGAGCTGGGACGTGACGCGCGACGTCGCGCCGAAGAGATGGCCGCGAAGCAGGCGGACGTGCTCGACCGCCTCGAGAACGAGGAGCGCGCCGTCACTCGCAAGCGCGGCAGCGTGCCGCCCTCCGAGCGCGGTCCGGTTGCCGTCAATGATGCCGTCGAGGTGGGAACGCTCGGTGGCAAGGTCGGCCGCGTGCTCGACCTTCGCGGAAAGGAGGCTGTCGTCGTCGTCGGCTCGCTCAAGCTCACGGTGCCGCTGAAGACGCTGCGGAAGACCGACGCGCCGCAGGAGTCGGCGGTGAGCTACGTCGGAGACGCGCCGGAGGTGCACGTCAGCACCGAGATCAACCTCCTCGGCTTGCGCGCCGACGAGGCCGAGAGCGCCGTGCTCCAGGCGCTCGACAGCGCCGTGCGTGCGGATCTGAAGAGCCTGCGCATCATCCACGGCAAGGGCACCGGCGCACTGCGCGAGGTCGTGAACGAGATGCTGCGCAAGGACACGCGCGTGCGCGAGTTTCGCATGGGCGCGTGGAACGAGGGTGGAGCCGGCGTCACCATCGCGGTGTTCGCGTGATCCCCGACGAGACGGTCGAACGCGTTCGCGAGAGCGCCGACATCGTCGGCGTGATCGGCGAGTACGTCGAGCTCAAGCGACAGGGCACCGACTTTCGCGGACCGTGTCCGTTTCACCAGGGCACGCATCGCAACTTCTCCGTCTCGCCGAAGAAGGCGATGTACTACTGCTTCGTGTGCCACGAGGGGGGCGACGTCTTCAACTTCCTCACGAAGCGACTTGGCGTGGACTGGCCCACCGCCGTGAAGATGGTGGCCGAGAAGTCGGGCATCGAAGTCGTGGAGACGCAGAGTCGTCACACGGAGCAGAAGGACGATCGCGACCCGCTCTGGGAAGTGAACGGCGCCGCCGCCGACTACTTCCGGCGCATGCTCTGGGACGACGACCTCGGACGCGACGCACGCGCCTATCTCGAGGAGCGCGCCATCTCGCGCGAGCTCGCCGACCGCGTCGGGCTCGGCTTCGCGCCGCGCGAGATCGGATTGATGCGTACGTATCTCTCCACGCTCGGCTTCGACGACGAGCGGATGACGCAAGCGGGGCTGCTCGTCGTGCCCGAGGAGGGAACGGAGCCGCGGCCGCGCTTCCGCGGCCGGTTGATCTTCCCGATTTATGACGTGTCGAATCGGGTCGTCGGATTCGGTGGCCGTCTGCTCGGGCCGGGCGAGCCGAAGTATCTGAACTCGGCGGAATCGCCGATCTTCAGCAAGGGCCGTCTGCTCTACGGGCTCAACTGGGCCAAGCAGGCGGCTCGCCGCGACGAGCGGATGCTCGTCGTCGAAGGCTACTTCGATGCCGTCCGTCTCATCGGCGAAGGCGTCGAGTCCGTGGTGGCCCCGATGGGCACTGCGCTGACGGAAGATCAGGCGAAGCTCATTCGACGCTACACCCAGCGCGTCTTTCTGCTCTACGACTCGGACAAGGCAGGGCTCAAGGCGACGTTTCGATCCGGTGACGAGCTCCTGCGGCAGGGAGCTTCGGTGCAGGTGGTGACCCTTCCCGAGGGCGAAGATCCCGACACGTTCGTCCGAACGCACGGCGCGCGCGGTCTCGAAGCACAGCTCGCGAGTTCGATCGACGTCTTCGAGCGCAAGATCCAGATCCTCGAGCGCGGCGGCTGGTTCGCCGATCTCCGTCG
>DATEOG010000015.1:0-2589 GCA_035274345.1 Gemmatimonadaceae bacterium | reverse complement strand
CGGCGCGGCGGCCGGCGTTCGACTTCTTGACACGGCCGCGCAGCGACGCCTCGACGATCGTTCCTTCGTCGCGGCGCACGCGCCAGACACCGCCCGTACCGCTCAGGACGACGCCCTGCTCCACCGACGTGGACGACGCCGCCTCGGTGTGACGCGTCATCCGGCGGCGCCGTTCGCGCCGGAATCGCTTCCCTCGTCGCGCATCGCATCCCACCACCGGCGCGATGGTGCACCGCCCGCCCTTCCCTCGACGGCCGCATACAGCGCCGAGCGGACCTCGGCGAGGGTGAGGGCGGCGACGACGGCCCGCGCGTCCTCCTCCGTGTCCGCCTCGGCGAGGAAGTCCGTCTCGACATGGCCGCTCGGCGTCGCCGCACCAATCCGCGCCCACTGCACGAAGAGGAGATAGGCACCGAACGGCCGCTCCGGATGTCCCGTGGGCGCGGTCACGATCTCGACGCTGTAGGAGAGTCCGTCAGGACCCTCGAAGGCGGCAGGGCGCCCGTGCACCGCCGCGTACCCACCGATGGTGTTGGCGTCGCCACGACTGTGGTCGGCGGGGAGATGCTGCCCGGGCATTCGGGGCGATGCGTCAGCGGCGGCGTTGGAACGCTTCCCGGAGCACGTTGCCCGTGATGAAGGCGACGTTGGCGGGGCGCTCGGCGAGTCGTCGCATCAGATACGGGTACCACTGCGTCCCGAACGGCACGTAGACGCGCATTCGGTACCCCTCCTTCACGAGCGACTGCTGCAGATCGCGGCGGATGCCGTAGAGCATCTGAAACTCGAATCGGTCCTTCGCGATTCCCTGCTCCTTCGCCCAGCGCTTCGCCTCGTTGATCATCGCCGGGTCGTGGGTCGCGATGCCCGGATAGTTTCCCTTGAGCATCAGCTCGCGCATGCACTTCACGTAGTTCGCGTCGACGTCCTTCTTCTCCGGATACGCGACGGAGGGCGGCTCCTTGTAGGCGCCCTTGCAGATACGCACGCGTGCCCGGAGGGCGTTCATGTGCTCGACGTCGGCGAAGGTACGGTAGAGATAGCTCTGCAGCACGACGCCGGAGTTCGCCTTGTACGCCGGATAGAGCCGCTCCTCGAACATCTTGAGGGTGACCTCGGTGTACGCGCTAGCCTCCATGTCGATGCGCACGAAGGAGTCGTACTGCTGCGCCCGGGCGAGGATGTCCTGCACGACGGCGACGCAGAGCTCCTGGTCGATGTCGAGGCCCATCGCGGTGAGCTTGAGCGAGACGTTGGCGTCGAGGCGCCCCGCGTGGATCTGGTCCAGCATGGTGAGGTACTCGTCGCGCGCCGCGCGAGCTTCACGCTCGTTGTTGGTGCTCTCGCCGAGGAGGTCGAGGGAGGCGGAGATGCCGCGGGCGTTGAGCGCGCGCACGACCTCGAGCGCGTCGGCGAGCGTCTCACCGGGAACGAACCGCTTCGCAAAGTGCTGCGCCAGCCGGCTGTTGCGGACGAACTTGAAAACGCGCGGCTGGTTGGAGAGGTACAGGAGCGTATCGCGCAGCATTGATCCTCGGAACGACGGCGGCCGGCGAACGCCGGAGGAGCTTGGAAAGTAATCGTCGAGGAGGAATCAACGAAGAACGGGCCGGCAATGTGCCGACCCGTTCGAAGGATTCGCACGCGAGGCGTGCTATTCCTGTTCGCGCTTTTCGGGCCGCGGGCCCGGCGTGGTGACGGTGACGGCGCCCTTCACTCGCGTCTCGGCGGCCGCCTTGGGCTGTGCGCCCTTCTCGATGTCCACCTGGACGTTGCGCTGGAACTCGCTGATGTCCCGATCGCGCGCGCCGGCGCCGACGAGCGAGCGGATCGCGTTGGCGGCGGTCTGGACGGGCACACCGCGCGACACGATGTCGGCAAGCACGGTGAACGGCAGCGTGAGCGAGCGCCGAAGTCCGGACTGCTTCTTCATCTTTCCGAGCTCCACGGCGGGCACGCCGGCGTGGACGGCGGAAGCAGCCGCCTTGATCTCATCGGTGGTAGCCACGGAGCCGAGCACGCGATGCGCGTTGCCCATCTCGAAGGTAAGCGAGCGGACGGCGAGCACGATGCGCGGACCGTCGGCACCCATGGCCAGCCCCTGGTACACCTTCTCCATCAGCGGCTCGACGGGGATGCCCTGCGCCTTCGCCGAATCGACGAGGGCGGACAGCGCCTTGCGCGTGGGCGCGTCGAGCCGATTACCGATACGAGGATCCTGGGCCTCGGCGGGGACGAACGCGCCGGCGACCAGCACCACCGTCAGAATCCCACGAGCCGTGCGTGATCTCACTCGAGCTTGCCCTCCACGACGAGCGCGCTGCTCGGCTGGCCAAAGTCGTCACTCGCCGCGCGCGGAGCGGTGGGATCGGCGACCCACTGCTTGCCGTTCACGAGGAACGCGTAGCGATGGACGCCGGCCGGTACTGGAGCTGAGACACTCCAAACTCCATTATGGTTTTCCGCCACGAGGGCCGTGTCTCCGAGCCCCCAGTTGTTGAAGTCGCCGACGACGGCCACGCTGCGCGCTTCCGGCGCGACGAGGACGAACTGAACCGGCATGGGACCCGTCGACGCGACGGTCTCCGG
>DATEOG010000014.1:0-2627 GCA_035274345.1 Gemmatimonadaceae bacterium | reverse complement strand
GCAGACGTGCTCGTGCGCCTGGTGACAGAAGCACCGAACCTGCAGCTTCTGGTCACCAGCCGCTCGGCGCTGCGGGTGCGGGCCGAGCGGGTGTTCACGCTGCGCCCGCTGGACGTGCCGACGCCTGAGGACGGCGCCGACGCCTCCGCGCATGCCTCGGCGGTCGAGCTGTTCCGCCAGCGGGCTGTCGCGGTGAATCCGCAGTTCCGGCTGACAGCCGAGAACCTTGCGACCGTCGTGGCCATCTGCCGCGCTCTGGACGGGATGCCGCTCGCGATCGAGCTGGCCGCGGCGCGGGTGCGGGCGCTCTCGGTGGAAGAGGTGCTGGAACGGCTCGACTCGGCGCTCACGCTCCTGGTCAGTGGCGCAAGGGATCTGCCGGAGAGGCAGCGTGCACTGAGCCGGACGATTCAATGGAGCGCCGACCTGCTCGACGCCCACACCCGCAGCGCTCTGGGCGTGCTGTCCGTGTTCTCGGGCGCGTTCGTCCTCGCCTCTGCGGAACAGGTGCTGAGCGACGCAGGCATCCCCGACCCGTACGGCGCGCTCGAATCGCTCGTGGACGCGAGCCTTCTCGGCCGGGACGAACGGGCGCCCACCGCGACCTTCCGGCTGCTGTCGCTCGTGCGCGCGTACGCCGCGACGCTGCTTCCCGAGACCGAGCGCGGACGCGCGCGCGACGCCTGGGTCGACGGTTACCGCGACCTCGCCGCCCGTGCCGCCGAAGGACTGCGCGGCGAGACGCAGTTGGAGTGGCTGACGCGGCTCGAACTCGAGACCGAGAACCTCTCCAGCGTCATGCGGGCGCTGCTCGACGCCCGACGACTCGACGAGGCCGCCGACTACGCATGGTCGCTGTACCTCTACCTGTGGATCGGCGGGTACCTCGGCGTCGTCCAGACGTGGATGACGGAACTGCTCGCGATCGCCGAGGAGGCCGGGCTCGTACTCCTGCCCCGCTCCCGAGCCATCGCGCTGTACTACGTCAACGCCGTGCGGTTCTGGCAAGACCCCGACTACGACCCCATCCCGGGCATGATGTCGTCGCGCGACCTGTTCCTCGCCACCGACGACGACTCGGGCGCGGCGCTCGCGAGCGTGTCGCTGGGGCTCGCGTACCTCGCACACGGCGCGCACCCCGACTTCCCGGCGGCGGTGCAGGCGTTGGAGCACAGCCTCGATGACTTCCGGACCGGCGGGGACGCGTGGGGCGAGGCGATGGCGCTGGTGATGCTGGGACGGCTGGACCTGCTCGCGGGAAGCATCGCACCCGCGCGGGAGCGGTTCGAGGCCAGCTACGCGCTGGCTCGCTCGCAGGGAGAGCGCCTGGGCATCGTCATCGCCCAGAATCACCGCGGGTGGGCGAAGGTTCTGGCGGGGGACGTCGACGGCGGCGTCGACGACTTCGCTGCAGGGCTCGACATCTCGCTGGCACTCGGCCACGACGAAGGCGTTGCGTACGGCCTGGAGTCTTTCGTGGGTGTTCGGGCCGCCCGAGGAGACGCGAGCGCAGCCGGCCGCCTGCTCGGCGCGGCGCTGCGGCTGCGCCGGCGCAAGGGGATCCTCAACCCCGACGCGTTCGAGTTCTACATGGTTCCGCTCCAGGCGCTTCGCGATGCGGGTCGAGGCGACGAGATCGATGTGGCGATCCGAGAAGGGCTCGAGCTCCCCGTCGAGGCGGTGCTCGATGATGCCCGGGCGAGATGACGAACCGGATGCCGCAGCATCCGGTCCGTCGAGAGGCGTCAGGGGTCGCGACCGTGTGTTCGCCGCGACGCGGTGGGTGGGCATCGCGATCGTGCCGTTCCTCGTGATCGCGGCTTTCCTGCTGTTCGCATTCCCGACGCGCACCGGGGAGCTGTTCGCGTGGGCCATCGCGCCCCCGCTGTCGGCGTTTCTCCTCGCGTCGGCGTACGTGGGCGGGATCTGGTTCTTCGTCAGGGTCGCGGCCGCGTCGCAGTGGCATCACGTACGCCACGGCTTTCCAGCCGTCGTCGTTTTCGCTGGGATGCTGCTGATCGCGACGCTGTTGCACCTGGACCGGTTCTCGTCGAACCTGTCGTTCTGGACGTGGATCGCGCTGTATGCCACGACCCCGTTCGTCGTCGCCGGGCTCGCGGTCGCGCAGCGCCACGAGGACCCGAGGACGCCCGACGCCGTCGATTACCGGATCCCGCGCCTCGCACGCGGCACGCTCGCCGGCATCGGCGGGTGCGCGTTCGCGTTCGGCGCCGCGCTGTTCGTGCTGCCTCAGGTGGCCATCCCGCTGTGGCCGTGGGAGCTCACGCCGCTCACGGCCCAGGTGACCGGCGCGGTGCTCAGCCTGACCGGCGTCGTCAACGCGGGGCTGCTGTGGGATGCACGCTGGAGCGCCTTCCGCGTTCTGTTCCAGGCGCAGTGCCTGAGCCTGACGACGATCGCCGTCGCGCTGCTCGCCCGCCGCGACGACCTGCTGTGGGATCGCGTGTTGACGCCTGTCTTCGTCAGTCTGGTCGCTGTCGCACTGGTCGTGTACACGGGGTTCGCACTGTGGTGCGACCGACGGACGCGTATGGCACGGTGACTCGCGGCGGGTCGCGGAGGCGAGCGGCGGGTCGCGGCGGCGAGCGGCGGGTCGCGGCGGCGAG
>DATEOG010000013.1:0-11909 GCA_035274345.1 Gemmatimonadaceae bacterium | reverse complement strand
CGCCGGCCTTCACGAGCTCGCCCGCCTTCACCGCGGCGGGAACCTCGAGACGCTCGCTGTACAGGATGGAGTAGATGCGCTTCGTCTCCTTCTGCACGCGCCGCGCTTCCGTGAGCTGGGCCATCGTGATGATGCCCGGCTTGTCCGCCATGTAGTCCTTGCCGTGCTGCATCACCCGGATGCCGAGCGGAGCGCGCTCGATCGGGATGATCGACGACAGCACGAGCTGGATCGACTTGTCCTCGAGGATCGCTCGCTCGTCCGCCACCGCCTTGACGTTGGGATAGCGCCGCGCGAACTGGGCGCGGATCTCCGGCTCGCGGATATAGTACGCCGCGAACTCGCCGCCGCCGCGGGTGGCCGCGCCGACCTGACCGAAGATGTGATTGTGATTGCCGCCGATGACGGCGAAGCGGATCCTCGCCGCCTGCTTGCCGCGCCGGACCGTGTGCACGGCCGCCGAGAGCCGCTCGGGCATGGCGGTGATCGCGGCCAGTCCGGCGATCGCGCCGGCCGATGCCTTGACCAGGTCCCTGCGAGTGAGCTTGTCCATGAGCCAGGTGGGGTGATGGGTTCTGCGTGATGGGTCATGAGTCGATCACTCACGACACCACCGTACCTCCCGCGCGTCCTGCACGCCAACTTCTACGCCCGCGCCGGTCAGTCCGCTGGCGAAGGCGCGCTCGAACGCCGACTTTGGGGCATGAAGAAGATGCCACCAATTCCGCCCCTGGAGTCGGTCCTGGGAACCGCGTCCGCCGTGTCCGCGGGCCGCCTCGCCGGGGAAGGTCCCGCCGGCCAGCTCCCGTTCACCCCCGAGATGCTGCGCGAGGCGCCGAGCGGAGACCTGTTCGGCCTGACGCAGAACGTCGGCATGGGATGGAGCCCGACGAAGCTGCAGGGGCCGGAGTACGTCATCGTCAGCACGATGGGCGGCCTCCGCGGTGAGGATGGCGAGGCGATCGCATTGGGCTACCACACGGGTCACTGGGAGATCGGCCTGCTCGTGCGCGAAGCCGCGGAGACGCTGCGCGCCGCCGGCGCCGTTCCGTTCTCGGCGTACGTGAGCGATCCGTGCGACGGCCGGACGCAGGGGACGACGGGGATGTTCGACAGCCTCGCCTACCGCAACGACGCGTCGATCGTGATGCGGCGGCTCATCCGCTCGCTTCCCACGGCGTCGGGGGTGATGGGCATCGCCACCTGCGACAAGGGACTGCCGGCGACGATGCTGGCGCTGGCCGGCGTCGGCAAGCTGCCCGGGATCGTGGTGCCGGGCGGGGTGACGCTGCCGCCGATCGACGGCGAGGACGCGGGACAGGTGCAGAGCCTCAATGCGCGCTTCTCGCGTGATCTCGTGACGCTGGACTACGCCCAGACGATGGGGTGTCGCGCCTGCGGATCGTCCGGCGGCGGCTGTCAGTTCCTCGGAACCGCTGCGACGTCGCAGGTGGTGGCGGAGGGCTTCGGTCTGGCGCTGCCGCACAGCGCCCTCGCGCCGAGCGGAGAGCCGGCCTGGACCGAGCTGGGGACGCGATCGGCGACGGCGCTCGTGCGGCTGCACGGGCTCGGCATCTCGATCGACAGGATCCTCACGCAGCGCGCGCTCGAGAACGCGATGCTCGTGCACGCGGCGTTCGGCGGCTCGACGAACCTGCTGCTGCACATTCCGGCGATTGCGCGGCAGGCGGGACTGCGAGCGCCGACAGTGGACGACTGGAGCCGCATCAACCGCTCGACGCCGCGCCTCGTGGACGCGCTGCCGAACGGACCGCGCGGTCATCCTACGGTGCAGGTCTTCATGGCCGGAGGGGTGCCCGAGGTGATGCTCCACCTGCGCGACATGGGCCTGCTGAATGGCGACGTGCTCACCGCGACGGGGGACACGCTCGACACCACGCTCGACTGGTGGCGGGACAGCGACCGCCGGCGCGATGCGCGCGCGCGGCTCGCGTCGGGCGCGTCGATCATGCCCGACGACGTGATCAAGGATCCGGATTCGGCGCGACGCGCCGGGTTCACGAGTACGGTGGTGTTCCCCGTCGGGAATCTCGCGCCCGAGGGGTCGGTGCTGAAGTCGACGGCGATCGACGCGTCGGTGGTCGACGAGGACCAGGTCTACCGGCACACCGGTCCTGCGCGCGTGTTCGCCGACGAGCGCGAGGCGATCGCGGCGGTGAAGGGAGGAACGGCGCGTCCGATCACGCCCGGCGACGTGATCGTGCTGATCGGCAACGGCCCGTCGGGGACCGGAATGCAGGAGACGGCGCAGATCACGACCGCGCTGAAGTATTTGCCGTGGGGAAAGCACGTCGCGCTCCTCACCGATGGTCGGTTCTCGGGCTTCTCGAGCGGTGCGTGCATCGGGCACATCGGACCCGAGGCGTTGCAGGGTGGACCGATCTCGCGGGTGCAGGACGACGACGTGATCGAGATCATCGTCGATCGCGGCGACGCGCTGCGCGGTTCGATCAACATGGTCGGCGCGCGCGGCGATCGGCTGTCTCCCGAGGAGTGCGCCGCGCTGCTCGCATCGCGTCCGGTGCATCCCGCGCTGAAGCCGCACGCGTCGCTGCCGAACGACACGCGGCTGTGGGCGGCGCTGCAGCGGGCGAGCGGCGGCACGTGGGGCGGCTGCGTATACGACGTCGATCGCATCACCGAGCTGCTGGACGCGGGCCTGCGCGCCACAGCGGGCACGCAGGACGAAGGCGCGACGCAGGACCACACCCGACTCACCGGAGCCACTTCATGAGAGGATTGCTGCCCGCGCTCGCGGGGATCGTGCTCACCGCAGCGACGGCCGCAGGTCAGCTCGCGCCGGTGAAGGCAGGGGTGTATCGCTGGGCCGGCTTCGCGTCCGCGAATGCCGGGGGTGGACGCGTCGATCGATTGGTCATGACCGGTTCGACGCTCGATCTCGACGCACTCGACGTGCGCGCGATCACGATGCCGCCGAGCGCGTTGCCGGACACCGCTGCGGGGCACGACAGCCTCGAGAGCTTCGTGCTCGTGAAGGAGGGAAGACTGATGGCGTCGCTCGGCGGCGTGACGCGCGCGCTCGGTGCAGGAGGCGCGGCGCTGGTGCTGCCGGGCGATCGGTTGGTGCTGACGAACATCGGCGGTGCGCCGGCGACGTACTACCGGTTCGCCTACCGATCGCGCGCGCCGATGGACATGGAGCGCGGTCGCCGCGCGGGCGGGTCGTTCATGCTGGACTACACGGAGCTGACCGAGAAGCCCACTGCCGTGGGGTTCCGGCGCGACGTGGTGAACCGGCCGACGGCGATGTTCCGGCGGTTCGAGTCACACTGGTCGTCGGTGAAGGAGGGTGTGCGCAATCACGCCACGCACACGCATCGCGCCGACGAGTTCATGATGATGACGAAGGGGAACGTCCAGCTGCTGATCGGCACCGCGGAGCCGCCGGCCACACTCGGCGACGTCGTCTTCCTCGGCTCGATGCTGCCGCACTCGCTGCTGAGCAAGGGGGCAGGGCCGGCGCAGTACCTCGTGATCCAGGGGGAATGATGCACCTCTGGCGAACGAAGGAGGGTGTGATCGCCAGCGACGGCATGCATGCGGCGACGATCCCGAACGAGTGGGACGCGCTGATCAATCGCCCGGATCTGGAAGAGTATCTGGTGTCGCAGCTTCCGGATCCCTCGTCGGAGCCGAGCAGCCTCGCGCTCTTCGCGAAGGGGAAGCCCGCCGAGGTTCACCCGCCGATCGGCACCCAGGAGGTGTGGGCGGCGGGGGTGACGTACTTCCGAAGCCGCACGGCCCGCATGGAGGAGTCGAAGGACGCGGGGGGAGGCACGTTCTACGACCGCGTGTACGAGGCCGACCGACCCGAGTTGTTCTTCAAGGCGTCGGCGTGGCGGGTGCGAGGACCGCGCGCAGGGATCCGCATCCGCAAGGACGCGACGTGGAACGTGCCCGAGCCCGAGCTCGCGCTGTGCGTGAACGCGCGCGGCGAGATCATCGGCTACACCATCGGCAACGATGTGAGCTCGCGCGACATCGAAGGAGAGAACCCGCTGTACCTGCCGCAGGCGAAGGTATACGACGGCTCGTGCGCGCTCGGCCCCGGACTCTACGTGTCGAGGGCTCCGCTGCCGGCCGAGACCGAGATCGCGATCCGCATCACCCGCGGGCACGACGTCGTGTTCAAGGGTGAGACGACGCTGTCGCAGATGCGCCGGAAGCCGGAAGAGCTCGTCGAATATCTCTATCGCGAGACGAGCTTTCCCGCAGGATGCATCCTGCTCACCGGAACGGGGATCATACCGCCGGACGAGTTCACGCTTCAGTCCGCGGATCTGGTGGAGATCACGATTGAACCCATCGGGACGCTGTCCAACGTAGTGGAGTGACCGTTCGCGTTGGCCAGGCGCCCGACCACTTCGTTCACCGACCCCGACGGGGCAACGTCGGGCGACGCACTTCTCAGGCGGCCGCGCATCCGATGCGGCCAGGAGTAGCCATGACGCTCGCTCGCCTACTCGCATCATTGCTCGTCCTCGCGGCGCCGGCGCTGTCGGCGCAGAGCACCAAGCCGATCCCGCTGCGCGACTTCTTTCGCAACCCGGCCAAGGCGTACTTCCAGGTGTCGCAGGGGGGCAAGTACGTCTCGTACACGGAGCCGTACCAGAACCGGATGAACATCGTGGTGCGTCCCGTCGCCGGCGGCGCCGACAAGCGCATCACGTCCATCACCGACCGCGACATCAACGCCTACGGCTGGAAGGGCGACGACCGGCTCTTCTTCTTCAAGGACTCGGGTGGCAACGAGAACTTCCACCTGTTCACGGTCGACCGCGACGGCACGAAGCAGCGGGACCTGACGCCGATGCCCAAGGTCCGCGTCGATCTCGTGGACGAGCTGCTCGACAGCCCGACCGACGTGCTCGTGCAGATGAATAGACGGGACTCGACGGTGTTCGACGTCTACCGCGTGAACGTGGTGACGGGCGACACGACGATGATCGCGCGCAACCCGGGCAACATCACGGGCTGGGTCGCCGACCACCGCGGCCGCATCCGCGGCGCAACGACGACCGATGGGGTGAACGGAACGGTGCTCTTCCGGCCCACGGAAACGGACACGTTCCGCGTCATCGCGCGCACGACGTTCAAGGACACGTTCAATCCACTGTTCTTCACCTTCGACGACAACGCGCTGTACGCGTCGTCGAACCTCGGTCGCGACAAGACGGCGATCGTCCTGTTCGATCCAGCGACGGGGAAGGAGCGGCAGGTGCTGTTCGAGCATCCCGAGGTAGACGTCGACGGGATGACCTATTCGCGGAAGCGTCACGTGCTGACGAAGATCGACTACGTGACGTGGAAGCCGGAGCGAAAGTTCCTCGATGCGGAGACGGAGGCGCTGTACACGTCGCTCCAACGACGACTGCCGGACAAGGACGTCTACGTGACGTTCATGAACCGCGACGAGGACGTCATGATCGTACGGACGATCAGCGACCGCTCGCTCGGCGCGTACTACCTGTACCAGCGTGCCGGCGACCGCCTGACGAAGCTGGCCGACCGCAATCCGTGGCTCGCCGAGAGCCAGCTCGCGCCGATGAAGCCGGTCACATACAAGTCGCGCGACGGACTCACCATTCATGGCTACCTGACGCTGCCCCTCGGCGTCGCTCCGCGGAACCTGCCGGTCGTGGTGAACCCGCACGGTGGACCGTGGGCGCGCGACCAGTGGGGGTTCAATCCGGAGGTGCAGTTCCTCGCCAACCGTGGGTACGCGGTTCTGCAGGTGAACTTCCGCGGCTCCACGGGCTACGGGCGCAAGTTCTTCGAGTCGTCGTTCAAGCAGTGGGGACGCGCCATGCAGGACGACGTGAGCGACGGGGTGAAGTGGCTGGTCTCGGAGGGAATCGCCGATTCGTCACGCGTGGCGATCTACGGTGGCAGCTACGGCGGGTACGCCACGCTGGCCGGATTGACGTTCTCGCCGGAACTGTACGCAGCGGGTGTCGACTACGTCGGCGTGTCGAACCTGTTCACGTTCATGAAGACGATCCCGCCGTACTGGAAGCCGTTTCTCGAGCAGTTCCATGAGATGGTCGGCAATCCCGAGAAGGACAGTGTCGCCATGGCGGCCGCCTCGCCGGTCTTCCACGTCGCCCGCATTCGCGCGCCGCTGCTCGTCGCGCAGGGCGCGAAGGACCCGCGGGTCAACATCAACGAGTCCAACCAGATCGTCGAGGCGCTGCGCAAGCGCGGGATCGACGTGCAGTACATCGTCAAGGAGAACGAGGGGCACGGCTTCCAGAACGAGGAGAACCGCTTCGAGTTCTACGAGGCGATGGAAGCCTTCCTCGCGCGCCACGTGAAGCCGGCGCGCGCGAAGCCGGTATCCTGACGGCGTTCGGTCAGCGGCCGGGTCGTTCCCACCGGCCGCTGTCCGCCGAGCGGAAGAGCGCGTCGATCACGGCCATGTTCCCCACCGCGTCCTCGACGCTCACGGGGACGTCGCGCTCGCCGCGCACCGCGGCGGAGAAGTTGTCCCCCTGCAGGGTGTACTGATCGACGGTCGGGAACTCGATCACTTCGGCGGACCGGTCTCCCAACTCGCGACCGTCGTCGACGAAGATACGGCAGGGGCGGTCGTTGGGCGCGTTGAACGGGATCTGCACTTCGATGCGACCCGACGTGCCGTGCAGCTGCATGCGCTGATAGTGGACGAGCTGCATGGCGCTCGTGAACGTGGCCTGACCCCCTGACGGGAAACGAAGCAGTCCCGATGCGACGCGATCGACGCGGAGCTCGGGGTCGCGATCGATGATGCCGATCGCCGCCTCCGGCTCCTCGCCGAACAGCCACCGCGCCATGGTGATCGGATAGCAGCCGACGTCCATCAGGCCGCCGCCGCCCCACTCGGGGACGCTGCGCACGTCGTTCGGGTCGCGGCGGAAGTAGGCGAAGTGACCGGCGACGACGCGCAGGTCGCCGATGCGACCCTGCCGCACCAGATCGCGCACGGCGAGCCACTGTGGATGGTTGCGCACCATGAACGCTTCGCCGATGTGGACACCGGTCCGTTCGCGCACGGCGATGAGCTGGCGCGCCTCGTCGGCCGACAGCGCGATCGGCTTCTCGCAGAGCACGTGCTTCCCGGCCTCGGCGGCGCGGATCGTCCACGGCACGTGCAGGTGGTTCGGGAGCGGGTTGTAGATGGCTTCGATGTCCGGATCGGCGAGGAGCTCCTCGTACGATCCGTACGCGCGCTCGACTCCCAGCTCTCGTGCCGCTGCCTGCGCTTTGGCGAGATCGCGCGAACCGATGGCGACGACGCGAGACCGCGCGCCGCGCTGCATCGCGGGCGCGACCTTCTTCACGGCGATGTTCGCCGCGCCGAGTATCCCCCACCGGACGGGTTCGTCGGTCGCGGTTACCATCGGTGGTGCACCAGCGGCCGGATCGAGCCGTCGTAGATCTCACGCACTGCGTCCATCTGCGCCTCGGTCAGCGGTGAAAGATCGGCCGCATGCACGTTGTCCTCGGTCTGCTGCACGTTCTTCGCTCCGGGGATCGCGGCCGTCACTTCGGGGAACATGAGGATCCAGCGCAGAGCGAGCTGCGCCATCGTCGCGTCGGGTGGCACGAGCGCCCGCAGCGCCTCGACCGCGTCGAGGCCGGTGTCGTAATCCACCCCGCTGAACGTCTCGCCGACGTCGAACGACTCGCCGTGGCGGTTGTAGCTCCGGTGGTCGCGCGGCTCGAAGGTGGAGTCGCGGCGCAGCCTACCGCTCAGCAGCCCGCTCGCGAGCGGAACGCGCGCGAGAATGCCGATCTGCTTCTCGCGCACCAAGGGGAACAGCTCCTCAGCGGGCTTGAGCCGGAACATGTTGAAGATGATCTGGATCGACTGCACGTTGGGATGGCGTGCCGCACGCAGCGCCTCCTCGACGCGCTCCACGCTGACGCCGTAGTAGCGCAGCTTCCCGCGGACGACGAGGTCGTCGAGGATGCCGAAGACCTCGGGCATGTCATAGACGTCGGGCGGCGGACAGTGAAGCTGGAGCAGGTCGATGGCGTCCGAGTCGAGATTCTTCAGGCTTCGATCGACGAACGCACTGAGGTTCCGGCGCGTGAATCCCTCGGCGACGTGCGGATCGAGCCGTCGCCCTGCCTTCGTGGCAACGATGATCTCTTCACTGCGCTCTTTCCTGAGCCGGGCGATGAGGCGCTCGGAGTGCCCGTCGCCGTAGACGTCGGCCGTGTCGACGAAGTTCACGCCGAGGTCGATCGCGCGGTGGAGCGATCGCATCGACTCGGCGTCGTCGGTCTTTCCCCATGCGTCGCCGCCGATGGCCCAGGCACCGTAGCTGATCTCGGAGATCTTCCAGCCAGTTCGGCCGAGGGGGCGGTAGTCCATGACGTCGGATCAGGTCGAAATGAGGAATCAGTGGACGAGAGGTGCAGATCCCTCGACTCGCTGCGCTCGCTCGGGATGACTCGGCAGGTCATCCCGAGCGAAGTCGAGGGATCTGCACTCCGCTGTCATCCTGAGCGAAGTCGAGGAATCTGCACTCCGCTGTCATCCCGAGCGAAGTCGAGGGATCTGTACTCGTTGTCATCCCGAGCGAAGTCGAGGGATCTGCACTCTGCCGTCATCCCGAGCGAAATCGATGGATCTGCACCTTCAGAATCAATTTGAAGGCGTGATGGTCGGTCGCGTCACGCGCCAGGTCACGCGTCCCGCGAGCGGATCGTTCGTCAGGCTCGTGCCGTTCACGCGAAGGGTCTGGACCGTGCCGCCGGGCTGAATGAACGCTCCTTCCGCCGGCGCACCATCGCTGCTGAACGTGCGCAGCTCGACGTTCCGCCAGTCGATCTGCGCCGTGCTCTGCGCGACGGCGACGTGTGGCAGCACCGTGTGGTCCTTCACGAGCGCGACGATCGGGACCGTGCCGGCAGCGATCTCGTGCCACCGTGCGCCCGCGTACGCGCGGCCCGACTGGTAGTCGATCCAGGTGCCTGGCGGCAGATAGACGCGCCGGCTCGTGGCCGAGTCGCTGAACAGTGGCGCGACGAGCAGGTTGGCGCCGAGCATGTACTCGTCCTCGATCGTCCACGACGTCGGGTCGTTGGGATACTCGAAGAACAGCGTGCGCAGCATCGGCCACCCCTTCGCTGCGGCGACGTGCGATTGCGCGTAGATGTACGGCATCAGCGAGTAGCGCATGCCGAGCCCGTTCTGCCAGTCCTTCACCATTGCGTCGTCGTAGCCCCACGGCTCGCGCGGCGGCGCGCCGTGCGTGCGCATGTGCGAGGTGAGCGCTCCGAACGCCATCCAGCGGCGGTAGAGATCGCGCGGCGCGCGATTGACGAACCCGCCGACGTCGTGGCTCCAGAAGGTGAAGCCGGAAAGACCGAACGAGAGCCCGCCGCGCAGCTCGGCGGCCATCGCCGAGTTGGTGTTCTCGGCGTCGCCGCCCCAGTGCAGCGGATAGCGCTGGCTCCCCGCCCAGGCGCTGCGGCCCCAGATGATGCCGTCGCCGGTGATCTCCTTCGTGAGGTTCCAGACCGCGTCGTTGTAGCGCACCGGATAGAGGTTGTGCTCATACCATCCGGTGCGGCCGTTGGCGTAGACGCCCTCGAGCGGTGCGCCCTCGCCGAAGTCGGCCTTGATCACGCTCACGCCCATCCGCATGAGGGCGCCGAGCTTGGCGCGATACCACGCCACCGCCTTCGGGTTCGTGAAGTCGAGCACCGCGTCCTCGGTGGCGAGCCGGCCGCCCTGGTCCTTCACCGCCAGGTCGCCGTTCACGAGCTCCTTCCACAGCGCGTTCTTCGGCGTGAAGTAGGTGTATTGCCAGAGGCTGATGTGGAAGCCCTCCTTCTTCAGGTCGGCGACCATCTTCGCCGGATCGGTGAAGCGCGTCTTCGAGAACTGATAGTCGCTGCGCCAGTCGGTCTCGAACCAGCCCGTGTCGAGGTGCAGCACGTCGGCGGGCACCTTGTACTGTCGCAGCTTGGCGGCGACGTCGCGCACCTCGGCTTCCGACTTGTAGGTGATGCGACTCATCCAGAGCCCGAACGACCAGAGCGGCGGCACGGGGCTGCGGCCGGTGATCGCGGTGTACTCGGAGACGACGTCCTTCGGCTCGCCGAGGAAGATGAAGAGGTCCATCATCTCGTCGCCGCTGTAGATCGTGTGGTGCGAGTCGTACTCGGCGCCGACGTCGAACGCGACGGGGGCGCTCGTGTGGACGAACATCCCGTAGCCGCGGCTGCTGACGAAGAAGGGGACCGACTTGTACTGGAATGGGCCCTGGACGCCCATCGCGTCGCGCAGATAGGCGAGCACGCGCTGGCCGCGCTTGTTGAGCCGCGTGAACGACTCACCGAAGCCGTAGATCCCTTCGTCCGGGGCGAGCTCGAAGGTGGCGGCGGCGCTGCGGCCGAGATCGCGCGCTCGGCGGACGAAGGAGAAGGGCGTGTAGGGCAGGTACGACGCCGGATCGTTGAGGTGCGTCGTGCGCGTGAGGAGCTTGCCCGTGGAGTCATAGATCGCGACGTCCCATGGGTTACGGCGCACGCGCACCTTGCCGAAGGCACTCGTGTAGGTCACGACGCTGTCCCCACTCTCGACGCGCCACGACCGGTCGGTCGCCACGGGGCCGGCGAGCATGATCGAGCGCTCTCCCTGCATCATCGCGGCGGGAAGATCGCGTGTGGAGAGGCGCAGGCGGAGCGTGCGCGGCGAGACGAAGGAGATCTCGAACGGGAGCGCGGGGTCGCGGTCGTACTCGGTGCCAGGGAACTCCGTCGCCTGGGCACGCGAGTAAACGACGTCCGTCTTCTCGAAGGAGTGGCCGGGTCCGAGCGTGTAGCGATCCCACTGGAGCGTGCCGCGCCCGGTGGCGGCGTCGAACGCCGTGAGCCGGCTGGCGACGAAGACCGGCTGCAGCGGCTTTTTGAAGTCGTCGCCCGCGTCCACGACGTCACCGAGCTGCCCGTTGCCCTGCTGGGCGAGGGTGAGCGAGGGGACAGCGGGGAGCGCGAGCATCGCGAGGAGGAGCGCGAGCGAGGATTGGACGCGCCACGGGGGAACGGTCATCGGGTCAGGACTCCGGGTGTGGTGCAGAATCGTCCAGGCGCAGCAGGTAACCCTCGACCAGCTCGGCGCCTGGCGGTTGAAAGTCGTGTTCGGGGTCGCGGACGAAGCCCATCCGCTCGTAGAGCCGCATCGCGGCGCCCATGCTCCGCGACGTGTGCAGACCGAGCACCGACGCGCCGGACTGTCGAGCACGACGGATGCATTCCTCGACGAGCGCACGTGCGACGCCGCGACCGCGCACGGAGGGATCCACCGCGACCAACCGAACTTCGGGCCACGACGCGAGCGCTGCAAGGCTCCCGTATGCGGCGGATTGTGGCGCGTAGAGCGCGGCGCTGCCGACGATCTTGCCATCGAGCTCGGCGACGAGGCGTGTGACGCCGTCGTCGTTGACGAGCGACGCGCGAACGGCCTGGTCGAGAGCGCGCCACGCGGATGGCTCCATGAGCGTGGCGTACTCGCGGTATGCGCCCAGGGTGAGGCGGGCGATGGCGCCGCGGTCGGCTGCCGTGGCCGGACGGACGATGGGGACGCTCACGTGGACCTTCTCGGGTCGACGGCGAGCGTGGCGGGGGATCGTGGTGCGGATGTCATGCGCGGAATGGTAGCGCGCCGAACGCCCCGCCGAACAGCCGAACGGCCCCGGGGATGGTCTCCCGGGGCCGTTCGGTGGGGGGTCGTGCTATTTCGACTGGATCTGGATACTCCCGCCGCCGAGCGTGGTCGCGTCGGGGAGGGTCTCGTCGGTGCCGTACTTGTTGTCGTACACCACGGTGGTTCCCTGCGTGATCTTGATGCGGAACGAGTCCGGCTTCTTCGT
>DATEOG010000012.1:0-4407 GCA_035274345.1 Gemmatimonadaceae bacterium | reverse complement strand
AGCGCCGCCACCGCGGGCGCCCTCAGCGCCGGCAGACGAGCCGGCCGCGTCCTTCGAGCAGGCGGCCGCCAGTGAGAGCAGCGCGAGAGTGAGTGGGACGGCGCGGAGCGCGGAAGAATTCGGTCGCATTCGACTATCTCGGAGCCGAGGGCGACGGCGACGTCGACATCGGCGGGAGCGGGATCGGCCGGCCGAGCGCACGCGCGAGATCAGCCGAAGCAAGGAACAGGTCGTATGTGGCGCGAGCCTCGAAGCTCTGCGCGACCAGCAGCGCGAGCTGTGCATCGGAGACCTCGAGCTGCGTGGTGAGGCCGCGGGTGAAGCGGAGCTGCGCGAGCTGGAACGCCTCCTGTGCCTCGCTCGAGCTCTGCTGCGTCGACGCGTAGGCGGCACGCGCGCGGCGCAACTCGGCGCGGGCGCGGGCTACCTCGAGCGCGACCGTCTCGCGCTGCTGCTGCAGCTCCAGCTCGGCGACGCGATACTGCGCCTGCGCAAGCTCCACGTTCGAGCGCACGCGGAAGCCGTCGAAGATCGGAAAGGAGAGGTTCAGGGCGAGCTGCCGGTCGGAGAAGAACCCTCCGTTCTGACAGAGGCGCCCCGCCGCACTGCCCGGGGGGCAGTCTTCCGCCGTGAGCGCGCCGCGCGACCGGGGCACCCCGTAGCCGATCGGGGGAAAGGCGGAAAAGCCCGTCTGGAAGAGCAGCGCGAGCTGTGGGTAGTAGTCGGCGCGGGCTACGGTCACGCCAAGACGGCGTGCGGACACCGTTAGCTCGGCGGCTCGGATCGCCGCGCGATCGGGGGTCCCCGTCGTATCGATCTGCGCGAGCAGCGACGCCGCGCTCAGCGAGTCGATGCGCGTCACGAGCGTGAGCGGTTGTTCGACGGGAATGTTGAGCAACCGCTTGAGGTCGAGCAGCGCGAGCTCGCGATCGTTGCGCGCGCCGATCGCGACCGGCTCGAGGTTGGATCGCTCGACGCGGACGCGCAGCACGTCGTATCGCGCGGCCTGTCCGGCCTTGTAGAGCTGCTCGAGCTGCGTGACGCGGTTGGCCGCGACCGTGAGGTTGCTGTCCTGCAGTGCGGCGATGCGCGCGGTGTAGAGCCCCTGGAGGTAGGCGCGCTGCACCTGCATCGTCACCGCGGAACGCGTTTCGATCTCGTCCTCGCGCGCAGACTGTCGCACGTCTTTTCCGGCGCGCACACCCGCCCGGATGCGACCGCCCTGAAAGATCGGCTGCGACAGGGTCGTGTTGAACGTGTACGTGTTGGGCTGGTTGAACAGCTGGCCAACCGCCTGGCCACGTGCACTCTCATAGACGTGCGAGTACGTGCCGTTGAAGCGCAGCTGCGGCAGCGCATTGGCGCGCACGTTGGAATACTGTGCGTCGGCGACGCCGATCTGGGCGTTCGCGAGCCCGATCTCGTCGCTCTCGAGAAGTCCCATCGCCACCGCCTGATCCAGCGACAGACGAAGCGTGTCCGTCGATCGAGCGGGAGTCTGTGCGGCGAGCCGGTGGGAATTGATCAGAAGGGCGAGCGCGACCGTGCGTCGCACCCACCCTGCGGAGGGGCAGCTAAGACGATGCATCGTGGAAGTATACGCCCTGCCGGGGCGCCTCGTTGGCTGGACGGCGCCGCGGCGGCGCGTATGGCAGATTGAGGCTACTCCGAGCGAAGCTCGTCGATCGCAGCCTCCACGCGAAGTCCCGTTCACGGAGCATCTCCTCGCCAATGCCCAAGCTTCTCGTCCTGTTCCAATCGGGCCATCCCGACGTCGTGCATCTCGCCGAAACGGCGGCCGTGGGGGCGCGCAGCATACGCTTCGCCGAAGTCGACGTGCGCCGTCTGGTGGCCTCCGACGACGCGAACGAAGTGACGGTCGACTCCAGCGGGCGCGTGCTTCGCGCGCTCGGACAGGTGGACGAGATCGGGACGTACGACGGGCTGATCCTCGCCCTCGGGCCCGACGTCGGTTCGGGGGACGCTCTGATCCGGGCGATCGGCGCGTTCGGCGGACCGCTCGAGAACAAGGTCGGCGCCGTGCTCACGCCGGCGGCGGGCACCGACCGGCGTGCGGTGCTCTGGTCCGCTCTGGGCTCAATGGCGGACCGGGGGATGATCCTCGTTCCCGCTCCCTTCGCCGACGAAGGCGCGTCCGACGCCGAAACCACGCGCCGGCTCGGTAAGCGCGTCGCAGAGGTGGTCGGGTGGGTGACGCACGCCCGATCCCACCACCATCACGAGCACTCTCACCAGGACCAGAACTCGCATCACCATCACTGAGCCAGTCGACGAGGGCCCGGATGGTAGTGCGCGCGGGCCCTGCGGCCGACACTGATCGGTATCTCCAGCCGCGCGAGACGATGCCCGCCGATCGCACCCCACCCCCAGACCTGCAGCAGCCGGTTCCCCGGCGCGCCCGTGGGCGAGGGCCGCAGCCGCTGGCGTTGGTAGTGGACGACGACGCGCCCATGCGCGCGATGGCCCGCCACGTCCTCGAGAAGCTGGGGTACGTGGTCGTGGAGTCAGACGGGGGACGCGAGGCGATGGAGATGGTGCGCCGGGGTCCCCTTCCCGACCTGCTGGTCACCGACCTGAAGATGGCCGACGGCAGCGGCGGGTGGCTGGTGTCGCAGGTGGGCTACGAGTTCCCGGCGCTCGTGGCGCGGACGGTCGTGATCACGGGCGCGGCGTCCGGAGCGGCTGCGGCACACGTCGCCGCGCGGTGGCAGTGCCCGGTGGTGGCCAAGCCCTTCACCGAGGCCGACCTGCTGGAGGCGATCGCCGGGCTGGAGGAAGGCGGTACCCGGTAGCCGGCGGTGGGTGATGCGCGACGGACGGCGAATGCTTCCACCCACCACTCATAACCCACCGCGCACCACGGCTACTCCACGAACTCCACGGTGACGGGCTTGGTGATCAGGCCGGCCTGAACGCCGCGCTCGAGAAACAGGCGGACCGCCTTTCGGCCACGCACTCCGTAGTCGAGCGTCCAGTCGTTGACGTACATGCCGACGAAGGTGTCGGCCTTGGAGCGGTCCAAGCCGCGCGCATACTGCATGGCGTGATCGAGAGCGCCGACCCGGTGCTGCAAGCCATACGCTATGCTGTCACGAAGATGGCGCGATATCTTATGCGTGAGATCGGCGCCGAGGTCCTTGCGGACGACGTTGCCGCCGAGTGGGAGGGGAAGGCCGGTCTCCTGGAACCACCATTCGCCCATGTCGGCTACCAGATGAAGCCCCTGCTCCGCGAAAGTGAGCTGCCCCTCGTGGATCAGCAGGCCCATGTCCACCTCGCGGTTCACGACTGCATCCTCGATCGCGTCGAAGGGTGTGAAGACCGGGATGAAGTCGGGCTCGTAAAGCTGGAGGGCGAGATAGGCGCTGGTGAGCGGACCCGGGATCGCGATCCGTTTGCCTTTCACGTCGGACCGCGTGGCGGGCTCGCGGGCGACCAGCCGAGGTCCGTAGCGGTCGCCCATCGACGCCCCATGAGGGAGCAGCGCGTAGCGCTCGCTCAGGTAGGCGTAGGCGTGGATCGACACCGCGGTGACCTCCAGCTCACCGCGCAGCGCGCGCTGGTTGAGGCTCTCGATGTCCTGCAACTCGTGCACGTAGGTGAGCCCCTCCGTGTCGATCTTCCCGACGGCGAGCGCGTAGAACATGAACGCGTCGTCCGAATCGGGGCTGTGGGCCACGTGGATCGTCGTCATCGGATGGGGCGAGGGGTCACTTCGCGGCGGAACGTGCCGCGGCGAGCGCGGTGTCGATGTCGTTCCGGTGCAGGAGGTATTCGGGGAGGGCCGCCGCGCGCTCGGCCGGCTCCGCGGCGAGAAGTCGCGCGTCGAGCGCGCGAGCGCGTGCGTCACCCCCCTCCATCCGCGCGACGCGCGCCGCGAGGATGAGTCCGAGCAGATGTGTCGGGCGCGCCTTGAGGATGGTGTCCGCCTGAGCGCGGGCGAGCGCGGTGTCGCCGCCGACTTCCCCGAGTCGCCCGAGGTCGTAGCGCTGGTCGAGGTTGAGGGAGTCGAGCGTCTGATAAACGCTGCGGGCCATTGGGAAGAAAAACCGCACGGAGTCCTGCTTGCCCGCCTCGTGGGCCGCCATGATGCGATCGTAGAGCCGTTCAGCGCGTTGCTCGGGCGTCATCTGGCTGATGTCTGGCGCACGCGGCCCGGCGCCGATCGCGTCCGCACCCGACGGGCCGATCGGCGTGGCGCCCTGCATGTTGGCGCCATCGAGCACCTCGGTGGTCGGCGCGTTCGCATTGCCGCGGGCTCCGAAGCGCTGACCGACGACGAGCGCCGTGAGCGAGACGAGCGCGAGCGCCGCGACGGCCCAGGGAAGCGCACTGGCGAATCCGCGGGACGCCGCGGCGGACGGCGCTCCCGCCGGGGTGCCGCAG
>DATEOG010000011.1:0-8630 GCA_035274345.1 Gemmatimonadaceae bacterium | reverse complement strand
GAACACACGCTTGATCAGCGCGTGGTCGGCGTCCACCGGACGCGCGTCCTCCACCACCTCGAGAACGAGGCGCGCGCGCTCCTGCTGCACGCGGATCTCCCACTCGCGCGCCACCTCGGTGAGCAACGCGGGCGGCGCGAGCGGCGAGAGGTGCAGTGCGAGTCGCGATTCCTCCAGCCTCGCCACCTCGAGCAGATCTTCGATCAGCCCGAGCAGATCCTGCGCTCGTGCCTCGGTGTCGCCCAGCGCCTTCCGCTGATATTCCGTCAGCGGGCCGAAGTCGCCGTCGATGAGCATCTCCATCGCACCGATCACCGACGTGAGCGGCGACTTGAGATCGTGCACGATCATCTTCATGAGATCGTCGCGCACCTTCTCGAGCTCCTTCTGCTTGCGCAGGCTCTCCTCGAGCGCATCGGTCGCCGCCTTCAGCTTGAGCAGCGAGCGCACGCGGGCGCCGAGCACGAGACGATTGTGGGGCTTCGTCAGGAAGTCGTCGCCTCCCGCCTCGATCGCCTTCACGCGATCGGTCGTATCGTTGAGCGCCGTCACGAAGATGACGGGAATGCGTGCCGTACGCGGATCGCGCTTGATGCGACGGCAAACCTCGAAGCCCGTCGAGCGGTCGTCCACGCCCAGATCGCCGGCCGGCATCGACACGTCGAGAATGCACAGATCGGGATGCCGCTCCGCACAGACGCGCAGCGCCGACGGTCCGTCGTACGCGGCCACCGCGCGAAAGCCGAGCACGTGCAGTTGGTCGAACAGCAGCTCCACGTTCGCGGGCACGTCGTCCGCGACGAGGATGAGGGGTGCGTCGGCCGGAGGTGGGGCCAGCTCGCTCATGCGGTCAGGGACGAACGGTGAGCCCTGCGCTGAGCGTCCACGCCGTCTCGCGCAGATCGACGGTGGAGGACACCGGATCGCGGAGGGCGCGGATCCCGGTGACGTCCAGGGCGATGCGATTGCGGGCGAACACGGTTCCGAGCCCGAACGACGCGCTCTTCTCCCTGACTTCACTGTTGGGCAACCCGAAGGGCAGCGTGCGCCAGCGGGCGCCCACGCGCACCTGAATCGCGCGCTGGGCCAACCGCGGTCCGAGGATGTCGGCACCGACGCTGGTATCCCAGCCCTCGCTGATCGGCAGCGTCGGCGAGCCGAGCCCGCGCATGTTCGACCACGTCTCCTTGGACGTGCGCGCGGCGATCGTCGTGCCGCGGATGCCGATGTAGGCGGCGCTGAACGACATGCGGTCGGGCACGTTCGCCTTCGCGAGCGTCGTGTCGCCGTGCTTCACCGACATCGATCCGCCCTTCCGGTACGAGCCGGCCAGCCCGACGGTGTTCTTGATGAAGAAGGTGGCGCCCGCCGAGATCGCGGTGCCGACGTAGGTGACCGTGGAGGTATCGGCAATTGAGGCGAACCGCGCGCTGTCGTCGAATTGCTGCGTGCTGCGCAGGCGGTTGTCGCCGGTGATCGCGTGGCCACCCACACCGAGTCTGATCCACACCGCCGGCGTCCACGCGAGGGCGAATCGCACGTCGCCGATCGCTCCGTCGCTCTTGAAGAAGTTGGTGGATGGCAGCGTCTCGCTGCCGACGACCTCGACGCGGCGTTCGCTCGTCTCGAAGCTGCGGTCGAGCAGGTTCGAGACCGTGAGGCCCGCGATCACGTTCGCCCGAACCGGGAACGCGACGGTCGTGAGCGGGTGTCGCGCGATACGCGCACTCTCGGTGCCCGCCGGGACGTTGAGCTGGCGAAACTCCGGCTCCGCCTGCACGTACAGCGCGCCTCCGCCGATGCTCGGGAGTGCGGCGGGGTTGGTCGCCGACAAAGGATCGAGCTCGGTCAGGGCGCCCCCCGCCCCGAGCGACCGCGTGCTCATCCCGCTCGTGGGATAGCCGAACCCCTGCGTGCTGAGTGTGCCCTGTGCGCCGGCGAGGGCGGGGACCGCGAGCAGGGCCGCGGCAGACAGGAGCGACGTGACGGTGCGAGCGATCATGGCAGCCCGAAGCCGCGACGCGGCACATAGGTGATGCGAATGCGCGGACGAGTGGTCAGCGTGCCCTCGGTGGACACGAAGTCGATCTCCGCGGCCGACGAGGCCTCATGCCTCGCACGAAGCACGAGTGCGCGGTTGCTGTTCAACGATCCCACTTCGCGCCATGCTCGGAAGAGGTTCACGAGCTCGATGCTGCGAAGCCCGGGATCCTTCGGCACGAGGCGCACCGAGTCGAGGCCGATGTTGGTCCCCGAGCCGGCGAAGTCCACGATCGTACCGACGTCGGTGATCTGCGAGCCGGCGAGAATGGGATTCACGAGCAGCGCCATGCTGTCGGCCGACGACGCCACGACACGGGACTGCAGCTGGTTCAGGAGCAGCGACGCCCGGATGACCTGCACCGAATCGATGAGGATCGACGGGATGTTGAACTGGAGGTAGGTGCGCGCGCCGCTCACGCCACCCACGCCAAGCACGCCCGGCCCGGGAATCGGCAGCGCCCCGAAGACGATGATCGGATACATCGCGTACACGGTCGCGATCGACTCGCCGACGGGCGTCTTCGACTGAAGGAGGACCGTGTCCTTCCTGACCAGCGTGTCCGGAGACACGCGGAACGTCAGCCTCGGCGCGAACACGGAGCCGACGACCCGCAGCTTCGCCACCTGCGTCGAGCTGATACGGAGCCCGACACGCAACCGTGCGCCGGCCGTCGCCTTCGCCAGCACGACCGAATTGTTGATCGGCAGCGGCAGCGTGTCGCGAATCTCCGCGACCTCGAACGTTCGCGTGCCGATGAGGCGGTCGGGGCGGAAGAGCGGAACGAGCGCGCCGGTGAGCGAGTCGGCGGCGGTCGTGTCGACGTCGAACATGTCGATCGTCACCGGGGCCTTCGGACGCCCGATCGTCGTATCGACGACCACGTAGATCCGCGCGCTGTCGACTCGCACGATCGCACTGTCGGCGGGCGCGTTCGGGTGGCGGAAGGTGTTCGGCAGGGTATCGAAGCGGATCACGAGCCTGACGTCGGCCGTGTCGCCCTGCGCGATCATCGTGAAGTCGCGCGAGCTCCCGAACCTGGGATACCCATTCAGCGTCGAGTCGAGCGCGACGACGCCGACGAGCGTCGTGTCCTTGAGCGTGGCGCTCTGGTCACCGCACAGCTCAGGGCAACCGAGCGAGCCAGTCAGCTCTTCCGTACATGCCGCCGAGCCAACGAGCAGAAGCGCGCCGAGCGCGCCTCGAAAGATCCGATCAAGCAAGACGTACACTCCATCCGTCGTCACGCGCCGGCGCCCTCATGGGCGTATCAGCGACGTGGGGGTGAATGCGTGCGGCAATAACTCCGACATGTCCCATCGCGCCTCCGCGCCGCCGCGCGTGACGCTCAGCACTGGAAGCGCCGGCGCGAACTCCAACAACACCTGCCGGCAGATCCCACAGGGGGGCGTGGGGACATCCGCCTCCGTGACGATCGCGAGAGCCTCGAACTCCCTCAGCCCTCGCGCCACTGCCGCACCCACCGCGACGCGCTCCGCGCAGCTGCCTGCCGGATACGACGCGTTCTCAACATTACACCCTTCTACAACCATTCCGTTCGATGCGAGCAGGGCCGCACCAACCCGGAAGCCGGAATACGGCGCGTACGCCTGCTCCATCGCCGCACCGGCGCGGTTCACTAGAGCCCGCCATTCCTCCGGCGATGGCCCTCGCGACGAAACCGCTTTTTCCGTCAATGTCCGCGCTCCAGGAGCGGAAGGAACGACGTCCCCCGCCCTCGGAACCCCACGTTCAGCCATTCCGCCACCGTCGCACCCAGATCCGAGAACGTCTCCCGCACCCCGACTGGAACCGGATGGACCGGCTCGCCGAGCGCCAGCAGCGGCACGTACTCCCGGGCGTGATCCGTGGAGCTGGTCGTCGGATCGTTGCCGTGGTCCGCCGTGATGAAGAGCAGATCGTCCTCGCGGAGCGCGGAGCGAATGGTCGGGAGCGCGTCGTCGAACTCGCGAAGCGCGCGCTCGAACCCCGCCACGTCGTT
This sequence comes from Gemmatimonadaceae bacterium, assembly GCA_035274345.1. GTDB lineage: Bacteria > Gemmatimonadota > Gemmatimonadetes > Gemmatimonadales > Gemmatimonadaceae > AG11. The sequence continues at coordinate 4,587 of DATEOG010000011.1, read as the reverse complement.
TCGGTGCCCGTACAGCGTGTCGAAATCTACCAGGTTGGCGAACAGCAACCCACCCTGCTCCCCTCCGAGCCACTCCAGGATGGCCTGGATGCCCTCGGGGTTGCCCGTGGTATGGCGAGCCCGCAGGCCGCGGCCGGCGAACAGGTCATCCACCTTGCCCACGCCGGCTCGCGGCACGCCGGCGCCGGCGAGGTCGTCGAGCAGGGTCTCGTCTGGCGGCGGAAGCGCATAATCGCGCCGGTTGGTCGTTCGCACGTACGCCCCCGGACTTCCCACGAATGGCCGAGCGATCACCCGGGAGACGTCGTGCGGCGCGACCAGCATCGCGCGCGCGGTCTCGCACGCCGAGTAGAGCTCCTCGAGCGGCACCACCTGCTCGTGAGCCGCGACCTGGAAGACCGAGTCCGCCGACGTGTACACGATGAGCTTTCCCGTCGACTCGTGCTCGGCGCCCAGGCGCGCGATGATCTCCGTGCCGCTGGCGGCCACGTTGCCGATGACCCCGCGGCCGGTGGCGCGCGAGAAGTCGTCGAGCAGGTCCTGCGGAAAGCCGTCGGGATACGTCGGGAAGGGACGCGTCAGATGCAGACCCGCGATCTCCCAATGCCCCGTGGTGCTGTCCTTCCCGGCCGAGGCGGGACACATCTTTCCCCACGCGCCCTGCGGCGCCGTCGCGGGCGCGACACCGTCGATCGGCGCGATGTTGCCCAGACCCACGGCGGCGAGGTTCGGGAGAGAGATCCCGCCACGGGCGCGCGCCAGATTGCCCAGCGTGTCACTTCCGGCGTCGCCGTAGTCCGCGGCGTCGGGAGCGGCTCCGACCCCCACACCATCCAGCACGAGGATGATCGCGCGCCGTCTCACGCCGCCGCCTCCGCCTCCTCGGCTTCCCGGTGTACGCGCGGCAGCCGCATGCGCAGTCCGGTGAGCAGCTCGTATGGCGACAGGTCGCCCAGCTCTCCGAGCTCGGCGGCGGTGATCACGTCCTCACCGTCGCGTCCGAGCAGCGTGACGACGTCACCCAGCGCGGCATCCGTGTCGGTCACGTCCAGCATCGTCATGTCCATCGTCACCCGCCCGGCCACCTGAATGCGTTGGCCGCCGAGCAAGGCGACCCCACGATTGCCGAGCGCGCGCCGGTACCCGTCGGCATATCCCACGGGCACGGTGGCGATGCGGCGCGTGCCCGGCGCGCGCCACGTCGCGCCGTAGCTCACCGTGTCGCCGTCGGAGACCGTTCGGATCTCGACGATGCGCGCGCGGAGCGCCGCGACCGGCTCCGGCACGAGCGGACCCGAAGCACGCGACGCGACACCGTAGAGAAAAATCCCCGGTCGGCAGAGCGACCAGCGCGACGGTCCGCGCGACTCGAGCGCTGGGCCATTTTCGGCGTGCACCAGCGCAGGGCGCTCGGGCAATGCCGCGAGCGCCTCGTCGAATCGTGCCTCCTGCTGCTCGCGGCTCCCGTCGTCCAGATCGGCCGAGTGGAAGTGCGTGAAGACGCCGGCCGGACGCGTGCGCGCGAGAATCTCGGTGTACCAGCTCATGCGGTCCCATCGCAGTCCGGCGCGCGACATCCCGGTGTCGATCTGGAGGTGCCAGTCACGTCCGGTGCGCGCCCATGACTCGATCACGGCAGGATCGCCGAGCGCAGGGGTGAGGTCGGCGCGACGCATCGCGTCGATCTCCGTGCGCAGGATGGGGGTGAAGACGATGATCGGCCGCGTGATGCCGCCGCGGCGCAGCTCTTCGCCTTCGGCGACGGTCGCGACGCCATAGCCCCACGGTGCAAGCTCCTCGAGCGCCAGGGCCACGTGCAGGGCCCCGAGGCCGTACGCGTCCGCCTTCACCATGGGCAGAAGCGGCACGCCGGCGCGCGCCGCGACGGCAGCCCCGTTGCGGCGCAGCGCGGCCAGATCCACCTCGACCCAGGCGCGTGTCATCGGACGGCGCGGTGCGCTATCATGTGAAGACTGAACAAGATACGGAGCCGAGAAGAGCGATGCAAGAAAAGCCGGGACTCGAAGAGACGGTGGAGCTGATGAAGGATCTGCGGCGCCGATGCGAGTGGGATGCGGCGCAGACGCACGAGTCGCTGCGGCCGTATCTGCTCGAGGAGGCGTACGAAGTGGACGACGCGATTCGGTCGGGCAACGACGCGCTCCTGCGCGAGGAGCTCGGCGATCTGCTGCTGCAGGTGCTCTTCCACAGCGTGGTGGCCGAGGAGCGCGGAGTGTTCGACTTCGGAGACGTCGCGGAAGGTTTCCTCCGGAAGATGAAGGCTCGGCATCCGCACCTGTATCACGGTGGCGAACGCCAGAGCTGGGAGGGGATGAAGGCGAAGAAGCGAGACAGTCTCGTTGACGGGCTACCATCTGATCTCCCCTCGCTGCACCGTGCGTTCCGCCTGCAGGATCGGGCCGCGGGTGTCGGCTTCGATTGGCCCGATGCGAACGGCGCGGCAGCGAAGGTGGACGAGGAGCTGGCCGAGGTGCGCGACGAGCTGGCGCGCGGGGCCAAGCCCTCGCCACACGGCGTGCCCGACGAGCGGGTGGAGGAGGAGCTGGGCGACCTGCTGTTCGCGGTGGTGAACCTGTCCCGCAAGCTCGGCGTGCATCCCTCGCTGGCGCTCGACAAGGCGAACGTGAAGTTCGCCAGTCGCTTTCAGGGCATCGAGCGGCTGGCGCGCGAGCGAGGAATCGATGTTCGCTCCGCGGGATTGGAGACGCTCGATGCGATGTGGGAGGAGGTGAAGCGAGAGGGTGATGGGTCGTGAGTGGTGAGTCCTGAGTGACGGCGTTGGCGGTCACCCAGCACCCACGTCCCACCACCCATGACCGCCCTTTACGGCGTCAGCCGATGCATCAGCCTCGGGAACGCAATCACCTCGCGCACGTGCTGAATCCCGCAGATCCACGCGACGGTGCGCTCGAGGCCGAGGCCGAAGCCGGCGTGCGTGAAGGTGCCGTAGCGGCGCAGATCGAGGTACCACTCGTACGCCTTGCGCGGCAGGCGCTCCTCCTCGAGACGCGCGACAAGCTTGTCGTAGTCGTCCTCGCGCTGTGACCCTCCGATGATCTCGCCGTAGCCTTCCGGTGCCAGCAGGTCGTCGCACAGCACCGTGCGCGGATCGTCGGGGTTCTCCTTCATGTAGAAGGCCTTCGCTTCCTTCGGATAGTTGAAGACGAACACGGGCTTGTCGTACTCGGCGACGATGAGCGCCTCGTCTTCCGCGCCGAGGTCATCGCCCCACTTCGTCTCGCTTCCCTTCTTCTGCACCAGCGCGACCGCGTCGGTGTAGTTCAGCCGCGGGAATGGGGGAACGATGCCGCGCAGCTTCTCGACGTCGCGCTCCAATTCGGCGAGCTCCGCGGTGCGACGCTCGAGGACGCGCTGCACGAGATACGAGACGAAATCCTCCTGCAGGCGCATGTTCGCGTCGGAGTCGTTCCACGCCACCTCGGGCTCGATCATCCAGAACTCGGTGAGATGGCGACGCGTCTTCGACTTCTCGGCGCGGAAGGTCGGTCCGAAGGTGTAGATCTTCCCGAATGCGGCGGCGGCCGCCTCGCCGTAGAGCTGGCCCGTCTGCGCCAGGTACGCGTTCCCCTCCTCGAAGTATTCGGTGGCGAACAGGCCCGCGCGCTCACCGATGGCCGCGGTGAGGATCGGCGTGTCGACGCGAAGGAATCCACGCTCGTAGAAGAAGTCGTGGATCCCCTGCTCCACCTCGTTCCGAATGACCGCGATGGCGCGCTGGCGGGGAGAGCGCAGCCAGAAGTGGCGATTGTCCAGCAGGAAGTCGATGCCGTGCTCTTTCGGCTGAATCGGGTAGTCGCTGGGGCTCGGGCCGACCACTGTGAGATCTGTCACACCGACCTCGAACCCGCCCGGAGCACGGGGTTCGGCACGGGCTTCGCCAGTGATCTCCACAGAGGTCTCGGTGGTCAGCTCGGCGAACCGCGTCCAGACATCCGCGGGGATCTGGCTCTTCACGAAGACCGACTGACAGATGCCCGTGCCATCGCGGAGGACGGCGAAGGCGATCTTGCCCGAGGAACGGAGATGCGTGACCCACGCGCGGATCACGACGGTTTGGCCGGCGTGGGTGGGCAGCTCGGCGATTCGAACGAATGGAGCGGAGGACATGACGCTGATGTCGATCGAGTGGCGCGGCGCCTGCGCCCCGCCTAGAATCCCGAATGCACGCGCCCGCCGCTGCGGACTCGTCGGCGGGGCGTCCCGGGCTGAGCAATCAATGGTACACGGCGGCTTGTTCGGATTGAAGGGCGGCACCAACGCGCCGCTCTTGCTGCGTTTCATCACCCGTACGAAACCGCTTTGCACATGACCCTGCGCGCGAGGCTCGTAGTGGGCCTCGCCATCATCGCCCTCGCCCTGATCGTGCCGCTCGTCATCGCGCGCAACGCGATGATCGACCTGCACGATCAGGTCACGGAGCTGCAGGAGAGAGAGGTGCACACCTCGATCTCTCTCGGCAGCCTGCGCGACGCGCTGGCCGACGTGCGCGCGCGAGAGGTCGAGCTCGGGGTGACGAAGGGGGACTCGCTGGTTCGTCGCGAGCTG
>DATEOG010000010.1:0-3805 GCA_035274345.1 Gemmatimonadaceae bacterium | reverse complement strand
GTCCTGCGACGGTTGGGGCTCCAGCCCGATGATCTCAGAGTGCCTCATGTCGCGGAGCGCCGCCTCTCCCGCGAGGCGATGAATCCGCAAACGGCTGCCGGACTCGCCGCGCTCCGTGCCGACGTCGCGGCACTCGCTGAGCGCCTCGGTTCCGAGCCGCGCGAGCTGGGATTGGATGCGGCGGTGCAGGGCGCGATCGGATCGCTTCAGCATCGCGTCGATCGCCTGGAGCGCCGGCTGCTCGCTGGCGTGGCCCGGCGCGAGTCCGAGCGTATGCGCGACCTCGGCACGGCCCGTGGCGCGTTGTATCCGTTCGGCGGGCGACAGGAGCGTACGCTGAACCTCGTTCCAATCCTGGCCCGTCACGGCGTGGCGCTCCTGGAAGAGCTGCATGCTGCCGCGGCCGGATACGCGGACGAGATCGTGGCCGGCGTCGCGACGCGCGTGCCAGCGACACCGGTGGCGTGAGCGAAGAGTCATCGTCGCCGGCGCCGCCGAGCTCCGCGCGGAGCTCCGCGCTCATCGCCGCCGGCATCCTGCTTTCGCGGATCCTCGGCCTCGTTCGCCAGAAGCTGATCGCGCATTACCTCGGCGCCGATCTCGTGGCTGCCGCGTTCAACGGCGCGTTCCGGCTCACCAACTTCCTTCAGAACCTGTTCGGCGAGGGCATTCTGTCGGCGTCCTTCATCCCCTCGTACGCGAGCGCGCTCGAGCGCGGCGACGAGGAGGAGGCCGACCGGATCGCCGGCGCCATCGGTGCCATTCTCGCACTCGTCGTGAGCATCATCGTCGCAGTGGGTTTGCTCGCCGCGCCGATGTTCGTGGAGCTGATCGCTGGCGGATTCGAGGGGAAGCAGCTCGAGCTAGCCATCCGGCTCACGCGTATCCTCTTCCCGGGCGCCGGCCTGTTCGTCATGGGGGCGTGGTGTCTGGGCATCCTCAACAGCCACCGTCGCTTTTTCCTGTCGTATGCCGCGCCCGTCGTTTGGAGCGCGGTCATGATCGTCGCGCTCATCGTCTTCGGACCACGCGCGGGCGAGGTGGAGCTGGCGGTCATCGTTTCATGGGCGTCGGTCGCGGGGGCCGCGCTGGCGCTCGTCGCGCAGCTGCCGACCGTGTTCAAACTCCTCGGCCGGCCCCGATTCTCGCTCGATCACGCCTACCCGCCGGTGCGGAGAGTACTTCGCGGCTTCGCTCCGGTGTTCGCCAGCCGCGGGGTCGTCCAGATCAGCGCCTTCATCGACACCCGGTTCGCGAGCAACATCGCGGACGTCGGCGCCGTCGCGCTGATCTCCAACGCGCAGACGATCTATCTGCTGCCGATCAGCCTGTTCAGCATATCGGTGTCCGCCGCCGAGCTGCCGGAGATGTCGCGCGACTCCGGTGCGCAGGAGGACGTGCAGCATCGGCTGCGGGCTCGACTCGCGACAGCGCTCGCGCGCGTGGCGTACTTCGTCGTGCCTTCCGCCGTCGGTTTCATCGTGCTCGGCGGCGCGATCGTGACCCTGCTGCTCGAAGGCGGACGGTTCACGCGTGGGGACACCGTACGCACGTGGGCCATCCTGGGTGGCTACGCCCTCGGTCTGGTCGCGAGCTCGCTCGGCCGGCTCTATTCATCGACGTTCTACGCGTTGCGTGATACGCGCACGCCGTTCCGATTCGCGCTTACCCGCATCGTCGTTACCGCGGTGCTCGGCTACGTGCTGGCGTTTCCGGTCCCGCGCGCGCTCGGCCTTGCCGCGTGGACGGGCGCGGTCGGACTCACGGCGGCGTCGGGCATCGGCGGATGGATCGAGTATGCGCTCCTGCGCCGCGCAATCGGCCAACGCATCGGAGCCGTCGGGGGCGAGGGCTCGACGACGGTCCTGCTGTGGATGTCGAGCCTCGTGGCCGCGGCGGCGGGCTGGGGCGTGACCAGGCTGCCTCTGGCGGCGCCACGGGCCGTGCACGCTGCTCTGGCGCTAGCCGCCTTCGCGCTGGTGTACGGATCCGTCACCCTTGCGCTCGGCGTCCCGCAGGCCCGTGCGATCGTGGCGCGAGTGAGACGCCCGTAGCGAACGCCCGGTGTCTGCGGCGGGTATTATTCGGATGATGTCCGTTCCCGCGTCGATCCTCGAGAAGATCCCCCACTTGCCCGAATCGCCGGGCGTGTACCTCTGGCGTGACGCCCAGGGGAAAGTTCTGTACGTCGGCAAAGCCAAACGGCTGCGCTCGCGCGTGCGGAACTACGTGGCGACGGACCATCGCGAGAGCGTGAAGACTCGTGCGCTGATGGAGCAGGTGGAGGCGCTCGATACGATCGTGGTGCCGAGCGAGGCGCATGCGCTCATCCTCGAAGCCAACCTGATCAAGGAGTACAAGCCGCGCTTCAACATCGCGCTGCGCGACGACAAGTCGTATCCGTACATCAAGGTCACCGTGCAGGAGCCATTTCCGCGCGTCTGGGTGACTCGCCGGCTGCAGAACGACGGCGCGCGGTATTTCGGCCCCTACACCGACGTGGGCGCCATGCGGCGCTCGCTGGACGTGGTGAAGCGGCTGTTCACCGTCCGGTCGTGCAACTTCGACATGCCCAAGCAGATGCCCGACCGGCCCTGCCTGGACTATCACATCGGGCGGTGCAAGGCTCCCTGCATCTTCGCGCAGTCACAAGGCGAGTACGCGGCAATGATCGACGAGGTGCTCGACTTCCTCGACGGCAAACCCGACGAGGTGGAGCGCAAGATCCGGGAGCGCATGGAGCTCGCCGCCGAATCGCTCGACTTCGAGCGAGCGGCCCAGCTGCGCGACGTGTTGTCGCATCTCGAGAAGATGGAGGAGCCCACCGTCGTCATGAAGGCCGAGGGCGGCGACAGCGACGTCGTGGGCTACGCGCGCGATGGCGACGATGCCGTGGTCGCGCTCATGCGCATCAGGGGCGGGAAGCTGCTCGCGCGCGACCACCAGTTCGTCGAGAACATCGAGGGAGAGCGGGACGAGGACGTCCTCGAGAGCTACATCGCCGGTCCCTATCGGCTGCTGCAGGAGCGGGCCCACGAGCTCCTGCTCCCCTTCGACGTCGATGACCGAGGCGTGGTCGAGGAGTCGCTCGAGCGCACGAAGATCCATGTGCCGCAGCGGGGACCGCGCCGCGAGCTGATCGATCTCGCGCAGCAGAATGCGCGGCACCTCCTGGAGGAGGCACGCCTCACGGGCGAAGCGACCGAGGAGCGCGCGGGCGATCCCGTATACGAGCTCCAGCGGCAGCTGGGCCTGCAGAAGGTCCCGCGCTCATTCGTGTGCTTCGACATCTCACACGCGCAGGGCACGGACACGGTCGCGTCCTGCGTGTGGTTCCAGAATGGCCGCCCTCATCGCGGCGAATATCGAAAGTTCAAGGTGAAGTCGGTCGAAGGCATCGACGACTTCGCATCGATGCGCGAGGTCGTCGGACGGTACTTCCAGCGTCGCCTCGACGAGGAGCGCGCACTACCCGACCTCGTCCTGATCGACGGTGGCAAGGGCCAGCTCAACGCGGCGGCGGAGGCCCTCGACCAGCTGGGTCTTGCTTCACTTCCAATTGCAAGTCTCGCCAAGCGCGAAGAGGAGCTGTTCGTGCTCGGCCGCTCCGATCCGCTGCATCTGTCGCGACGGTCGCCCGCGCTCCGCATGCTTCAGCAGGCGCGCGACGAGGCGCATCGCTTCGCGATCACCTTCCAGCGGAAGCGTCGCACCGTCCGCACGATCACGTCGGAGCTGCTGCGCATTCCCGGCGTCGGCGAGTCGAAGCGTCGGCTGCTCCTGACGACGTTCGGCAGTCTGCAGG
>DATEOG010000009.1:0-4096 GCA_035274345.1 Gemmatimonadaceae bacterium | reverse complement strand
AGATGACTGCGATCAATGCGCTCCCTGCTGTGCGAGCACGGCCGGAACCGTACGCAGCAGGATCTTGAGGTCGCGGACGAGCGACCATCGCTCGACGTATTGCAGCTGCAGCCCGATGCGCTCGCGATACCCGACCGAGCTCCGTCCGCTGACTTGCCACAGTCCCGTGATGCCTGGCTTGAGCAGCAGCAGGAGGTGGCAGTCGTCCTCGTAGTGCGCGATCTCGTCCGTCAGGATCGGCCGCGGGCCGACGATCGACATGTCGCCGCGCAGGACGTTCCAGAGCTGCGGCAGCTCGTCCAGGCTCGTGCGTCGCAGTACGCGACCCAGCGGTGTGATGCGGGGATCCTTGCCCTCGGGAAGCTTGAATCCGTTCGCCACGAACTCGGCATGCAGCTCCGGATCGGCGCGTAGTCGCGCCTCGGCGTCCACGTGCATCGTGCGGAACTTCAGGCATCGGAACGTGCGGCCGTAGTGGCCAGGCCGGCGCTGCCCGTAGACCGCAGGGGCACGGCTGGTGAGTGCGATCGCCGCACCGATCAGCAGCAGGATCGGTGAGAACAGGACGAGAAGGACCGATGCCAGGGCCACGTCGAGTACGCGCTTGAGCAGCAGCTGCTGCCACCGCAGGCTGACGGTGCGCATCTCGATGAGCGGGCGGCCGCCTCTCCAGATCACCTTCGGCTCGATGCCGGGCAACCCGAGTCGGCGCGCCGTGGCGAGCACGCGGCACTCGGCCATCATCGCGGCGCGAACGACGGTCGCGAACGTGTCGTCGTTCAGCTGGCCGCAGAGGAGCAAAGTGTCGGCGCCGGAGCTCACGAGCTGCCGGCGGATTCCCTCGACGCTGATCTCCGGGAGCTCGTCGATGTGAATCGTGCCGGCGACGCTGAAGCCGTCGATGATCGCCTCGTCGGGGGAGTCGGAGGCGTACCGGCAGTCATCGGCCGTTCCGACGAGCATCGTGCTCGGGAGAGGCGCCGGCACGAGCTTGCCGACGACGGCGTCGATCACGAGCCGCCCGGACAGGACGGCGGCACCGAGGAGCGCGGCACCGAAGACGATCTGGAGTGCCGCGAGCCCCGGGTTGATCCAGAGTCCGCTCCAGAGCTGGAGCAGTGTGGCGACGCTGCACCCCACGAGGATGCTCTTCACGCTGCGACGCCGGTCGCCGGCGCCGTATGCCCCTGCCAGGAAGAGGCCGAGCACGAGGGCGGCGGCGATCTGCAGCCCTCCGAGTCCGCGCACGCCGACGAGTAGATCCAGGCGCTCGGCCGCGACCCGCGCCGCCGGCGGAACCTGGTGGAGCGCCCGTGCGACCACTCTGAGCGTCTGGGATGCGAAGATGTCGAGCGTCACGAGCGCCATGAGACGGCCCGTCGCGCGGATCGCGTGAGCGCGCACGTTGAGCATCGCCGTGCCGTTGTGCTCCAGCGGCGGGATGGTCGCGTGCGATGTGAACGGAGTGATGATCCCGCGAACGACCGAGAGTCCGACCTGCGACGCGCGGAGATTCACCCCGCGGTCGTGGTGCTTGGACTTCTGGCGCTTGGTAGGAAGCTGACTGGGCGCGGTCACGGTACGATGGTCGATTGCGAACGCACGGCGCGACTTACGTGGTGCGTTGGAGGAGGGACTTCGCGGGAGGTTGGGCGCCGAACCAGGTCTCGATCCCATGTCGGCCGTTTCAGCGCCGACTCTCGACTGGCCCGTTGCGTCTGCAGATGCGTGACGCGTTCGTGACGCGCGCGTAACAGCCGGGGTCGCTAGTTGCTCGAAATCCCGGAGATCGCGGGGGGGGCCGCCGAGGCGAACGGGGCGCGGCGTCGACCACGGCTCGCGCAAATCCCGTCCGACTTGCCCGAGCCTCGGCCGGAAGCGCCAGCCCGCCGATCATGTGCCCCCATCCGCTTCGATGGATAGCCGGACCACCGCCTTCGACCCCGGCGGCGGCCTGGCCGCGAAGCCGTTGGAATGCGGTAGCCGCGCGACAGGGTGTGGTGAACCAGGGTGCGCTGGCACTCGCCTCGACGCCGGCAATGGTAGCTGCCCACCCATCCGGATCGACGCTCGACTGCCGTCTCGAGAGCGTAGGCTGGGCGGAATCCGCCCGACTGGGACATATCGACCGAGGCCGCGGTCAGGGTGACGGCACACGGCCGAGCACGGCTTGCCGCTTGCTAAGCCAGCCTCGTGTCCGTAGTTCGGCAGACGACCACGAGCGTGGACTCCGACGCTCTTCATGAGGCGCGTGCCCAGAATGACCGACTGTCCTGCTTCCGGCCGGCTCGCGATGCTGCTCCTCGGCATCGGCGTCACGCTTCTTCCGGGCGTCCTTTCCGCTCAGGGAGCGAGCGGAGGCGATCAGCCGGCCGGCAAGGGCAAAGTGGTCGTGGAGCACTCTGCCGGAGACCTCGACCTCACCGCTCCGACAGTCCCGTCGGCACGTGCGGCACGCCTCGTCCGCCTTGGCGGGATGGTGCGCGACACGGTGAACGGCGCGACGCTCGCCGGTGCGCGCATCGAGCTGCTCGGAACGCAGCTCAGCACGCGCTCGAGCGAGGACGGGCACTTCCGATTCGGTGCGGTGCCGGCGGGCATCTACACCGTGCGAGTCACCCGGATGGGCTACGAGCCGATCACGATCGACGGCATGTCGCTGCTCGGCGATCTGCGGGAAGCGCCACTCAGTCTCTCCATGCGTCGCCGCACGGTCGCGCTGTCGGAGATGATCATCACGCCGGGCCACTTCGGCCTGTTGCAGGGCGATGCCGGGGCAGGCCAGTCGCTGTCCCGCGAGACACTGGAGACGATTCCGCAGCTCGGTGAAGACATCTACCGCGCCGTCTCACGCCTGCCCGGTGTGACCGCGGACGACTTCTCGGCCAAGTTCGGCGTGCGAGGTGGCACCGGCGACGAGATGTACGTCGCGCTGGACGGCCTCGAGCTCGTCGAGCCGTTCCACCTGAAGGACGTCGGAGGCGCGTTCTCGATCATCGACATTCAGACGCTCGGCACGGCGTCGCTGAACACCGGCGGGTTCTCCGCCGAGTATGGCGACCGCTTGGCCGGCGTCTTCACGCTCACCACGTCGGATCCGCGCACCGACGGTGTTCACGGCTCCGTGGGTGTCAGCGCCATGAACGCACGGGCGACGGTGCAGGGAGGGTTCGCAGGTGGGAAGGGAGGATGGGTCCTGTCGGCCCGGCCCGGCTACCTCGACATGGCCCTCAAGTTCACCGAGATCCGCGACTCCATCCAACCGCGCTACTACGATCTGTTCGCGAAAGCGCGGTACGATCTACCGGGCGGCGGCCGCATCGCGCTGCATGCGCTTCGCGCCGGCGACACCTTCCGATTCCTGAAGAAGGACGAGCCGAACATCTTCAGCGGCTACGGAAGCAGCTATGCCTGGGCGACGTTGGACGATCAGTTCTTCGACGACCGGCTCCACATGCAGACCGTGCTTTCCCGAAGCGCCATCTCGTGGCAGCGGCACGGCGAGAACTACTCGAAGGCGGGCGTGCAGACGGCGTTGATCGACGACGCCCGCGCACTCGACAGGATCGGCGTCCGTCAGGACTGGACGTTCGACGCGACTCGGTCGGTCATGTTCAAGTGGGGCGTCGACGCGAAGCGCGAGTCGGCGAGCTACGACTATCTCAGGGTGCTCGGTGCCCGACAGCCCGACGGTTCGCGCACCGGCCGCAACGACAGCATCTCCACGGTGCTCGCCCCGCGGGCGGACAAGCTGGCGCTGTACGTCGCACCCCGGGTGCAGCTGCTTCCCTCGCTGACCATCGAGGCGGGCGCGCGATTCGATCGTTCCTCGCTCACCGACGAGTCGATCCTGAGTCCGCGGCTGAACGTCTCGTGGCAGCCGTACGAGCGCACCGTGGTGCGCGCGGCCTGGGGCGGATACAGCCAGTCGCAGTCGCTGTTCTCGCTTCAGGCTGAAGATGGAGTAAGCACCTTCGGTCGCGCCGAGCGCTCCGAGCAGCGCACGATTGGAGTCGAGCAGTCGCTGCCGAAGGGCATGACCGCGCGCGTGGAGGTCTACGAGCGTCTCCTCACCAACGCGCGGCCGAAGTACGCG
>DATEOG010000008.1:0-4888 GCA_035274345.1 Gemmatimonadaceae bacterium | reverse complement strand
CTCCCCGATTGGTACCGTGACGTGGCGAAGACGGGCCTTCCGACCACGCTCGGCATCGAGCTGCTCGAGCTGTCCGAATCGCGCGTCGTGGCGACGATGCCGGTGGATCAGCGCACCGATCAGCCCTTTGGCATCCTGCACGGCGGCGCGTCGATCGCCCTCGCCGAAACGGTCGCATCATTCGGCGCCGTCGCACTGATCGACCGCGAGCGCTACATGGCCGTGGGGCAGGAGATCAACGGCAACCACCTCCGTCCCAAGCGCGACGGCGTCGTCCGCGCGACGGGCGTCCCGGTCCACGTCGGTCGCACCAGTCAGGTCTGGTCGATCGAGATCACCGACGAGGAAGGCCGCCTCGTGTGCATCTCGCGGTGCACGATGGCGATCGTCGAGCGGCGGTAGCGTCGTCTCCGATCAACCGCCGCGCCGCGAGACGCCACGTGGACGTGTCGGACTAGGGCTCGACGACACGCTCGCGCCCATTCTTCGCGTGAACTCGGAGCACTGGCTGCTTCTCGCGCGAGATGAGCTGCACGAAGCCGTTGCTCCCACCGATGACCAACCCGGCACCGTCTTCGGTCGTCGACAGCTTCACGTTCGGGTTGCCGTCCGACGTCAGGAGACGGAGCAGCACCGTCTCAGGGTAGCCGGTTTTCCCGTCGGGCATCCGCGCCTTGGGATCGGCGGGCAGCACTTTGATCTCGGCGCGTACGTGACCGTGCTCGTCCACGAGCTCGAGGGCGCGGCCGCGCAGCAGGCCGGGCGGTTCCTTCGCGCCGAGCGGACTGTGCACCGCCGTGATGAACGCGAGAAGTACGAGATTCAGCGCACTGAGCGTCAGCGCGAGTCGGCGCGAATGCATGGGGCCTCCTGAGCACGTGGTGGGCGGGGCCGATCCCCAGCCTTAGAGATTGGATGTCTCACGGCGCTCAGACGTGTACCGGTAAGTTGCCGACCCCGACTGCGGACTGCGGACTGCGGACTGCGGACTGCGGACTGCGTCCCTCACTCCCCAAAGCTCGGCTCGTACACCTCGTCCGCGACTTCCTGCCGCCGCATGCCGGCCAGCGTCCGTTGACAGGTGTTCCAGCGCAGGATCGAGTCGTCGTTGCCGGCCTGACGAAGCTGCTCGGCCTTCTCGAACGACTCCATCGCCGAGCGAAGCGTCGAGAACGCCATCGCCTCGGCATGCATCGCGCCGCTCGTGAGCTGCGCATGCGCGAGGCGCTCGGAGATGATGCCGGCGTAGTACGCGCGCTGATACGGGTCGGTGACACGCTCGAGCGTCTCGCGCGCACGGCGCACCATCTCACCCGACTCGCGCCCGAACTGATCGGTGATCGCGAGGATGAGCATCACGAGCACCGGCTGGTTCGTCGGGTCCACCTCGAGGATGTCGAGGCAGATGCTCTCCGTCGCCCACGACTGATTGAGCAGCCGGTAGCGCTCCGCTTTCTGGGTGGCGCGGGGGATGGCTTCTTTCGAAATCTTTTTCAGGTCGGGCATTTGGCACCGTCCTTTGGGATGTGCGGCGGACGAGTGGTGGGTGATGAGTAGTGAGTCTTGAGTGACCGCGTCCGCGGTCACCCAAGACCCACCACCCATCACACACTACCCATTATCCATCACCACGTTTCTTCCCCCGCACCAACCGTACTAGCGCCCCGATCGGATCAAAGAACTGATCCACCACCCGCTCCTTGAGCGGAATGATCGCGTTGTCCGTGATCGTGATCCCCTCGGGGCACACCTTCGTGCAGCACTTCGTGATGTTGCAGTAGCCGATGCCGTGCGCCTCCTTCAGCTCCGTCGTGCGCTCGGCGACGTCGAGCGGATGCATCTCCAGCGCCGCGGCGTATACGAGGAAGCGAGGTCCGATGAACTCCTCGTGCTTGTGATGATCCCGCAGCACGTGGCAGACGTCCTGGCACAGGAAGCACTCGATGCACTTCCGGAACTCCTGCACGCGGTCCACGTCGCGCTGATCGATGCGCCACGTCCCGTCGGGCGCATCCGGCGGCCGCGGCGTGAAGCGCGTGATGTTGGGCTTCACGCGGAAGTTCCACGACACGTCCGTCACCAGATCGCGCACGTGCGGAAAGGTGCGCATCGGCTCCACGCTCACCGGCTCGTCGGCGGGCAGCTCGTCGAGCCGTGTCATGCACATCAGCTTGGGCTTGCCGTTGATCTCGGCCGAGCACGAGCCGCACTTGCCGGCCTTGCAGTTCCATCGCATGGCGAGATCAGGCGCCTGCTCGGCCTGGATCTGATGCAGCGCATCCAGTACGACCATGCCGTCCATCGCCTCGGTCGTGTAGTCGCGGAAGTCGCCCTCGCCGTCGGCGCCCCGCCACACGCGAAAGGTGCGCGAGCTGTGGCCGACGGCGGCGTCCTGTGCCTGCTGCGCCGCCGTGTAGGCGTCGACGGCGTGACTCGCGGTAGCGGAAGTCGGAGCGGTCACTACTTCATCTCCTCGATGATCGCCGCGAGCTCGGCGGGAAGCGGTGCGATGGGCTCGCGCTCGAGCGCCATCGCGCCGTCCCGGCCGCGTCGCACGACGTGGTTGAACGTTCCGAACGCAGGATCCTTGTCGGGATAATCGTCGCGGAAATGCCCACCGCGGCTCTCCCGTCGCTCCAGCGCGCAGCGCGCGATCGCCTCGGAGACGATGAGCAGGTGCTGCAGGTCGAGTGCCGTGTGCCAGCCGGGGTTGTACTCGCGGTTCCCGGGAACCCCCACGCGCTCGGCGCGCTGTTTGAGCGACTTCAGCTCTCCGAGCGCCTTCTCCATCTCCTGCTGCGACCGCACGATTCCCACGAGGTCCTGCATCGTGGTCTGCAGCGCGTCCTGCACCTGATACGCGCTCTCGCCGCTCGCTCCGCGGTCGAACGGTGCCAGCGCGAGACGCGTTCCGTCGTCGATCTCGCGCTCGTCCAACCTCACGTCGCCATTGGTCCGCGCGAACTCCGCGGCGTATTCGCCGGCGCGCTTCCCGAACACGAGCAGATCCGACAGCGAGTTTCCGCCGAGCCGGTTTGCACCGTGCAGGCCGGCCGCACACTCGCCGCACGCGAACAAGCCCGGCACCGTGGACATCTGCGTGTCGCCGTCGACGCGGATGCCGCCCATCACGTAGTGCGTCGTCGGGCCGATCTCCATCGGCTCCTTCGTGATGTCGATGTTCGCGAGCTGCTTGAACTGGTGATACATGCTCGGAAGCTTCTTCTTGATGTGCTCCGCGCCGTTCGGCAACCGGTCCTTGATCCACGCGATGTCGAGGAACACCCCGCCATGCGGCGAGCCGCGGCCTTCCTTCACCTCGCGCACGATCATGCGCGCCACGTGGTCGCGCGTCAGCAGCTCGGGGGGGCGGCGAGAGTCCTTGTCGCCCTGGGTGTATTTCCAGCCCTCCTCTTCGCTGTCCGCCGTCTGCGACTTGTAGTTGTCGGGGATGTTGTCGAACATGAACCGCCGGCCGTCACGGTTCTTCAGCACGCCTCCCTCGCCGCGCACCCCTTCCGTTACCAGGATGCCGCGCACGCTGGGCGGCCAGATCATCCCGGTCGGATGGAACTGCACGAACTCCATGTCCTGAAGCGCCGCGC
Organism: Gemmatimonadaceae bacterium; assembly: GCA_035274345.1. Lineage (GTDB taxonomy): Bacteria > Gemmatimonadota > Gemmatimonadetes > Gemmatimonadales > Gemmatimonadaceae > AG11. The sequence continues at coordinate 1,283 of DATEOG010000008.1, read as the reverse complement.
CGGCGAGATATGCGAGCGAGTGTCCGTCGCCGGTGTACTCCCAGCTGTTGCTCGAGATGCTGTACGCGCGGCCGATACCGCCCGTCGCCAGCACCACCGCCTTCGCGCGGAACACCTTGAACCGACCGCGCTCGCGGTCGTACGCGAGTGCACCGGCGATTCGCTCGCCGTCGTGCAACAGCGTTACGACGGTACACTCCATGTGCACGTCGAGCCCCTCGTGGATGCCGTGATCCTGGAGCGTTCGGATCATCTCGAGCCCGGTGCGGTCGCCGACGTGCGCGAGCCGCGGATACCGGTGCCCGCCGAAGTTGCGCTGCAGGATCCGCCCGTCCTTCGTGCGGTCGAACAGCGCACCCCACTTCTCCAGCTCGTTCACGCGGGCCGGCGCTTCCTTCGCGTGCAGCTCGGCCATTCGCCAGTTGTTGAGGTACTGGCCGCCTCGCATCGTGTCGGCGAAGTGCACGCGCCAGCTGTCGCGGTCGTCGACATTGCCCATCGCCGCGGCGACGCCGCCCTCCGCCATTACCGTGTGCGCCTTTCCGAGCAGTGACTTGGTCACGACGCCGACGCGGGTCCCGCGCGACGCGGCTTCGATCGCTGCGCGCAGGCCGGCGCCCCCGGCGCCGATGACGAGCACGTCGTGGTCGATCGTGGTCTGTTCGCTCACAGGATCCGCCAGTCGTGCCAGATGCCCATCGCGCACAGTCGCACGTAGACGTCGGTGAACGCCACCCAGAACAGGCTCGCCCACGCCCAGTTCATGTGGCCCCGATTGAGGCAGCTCACGCAGTCATACGCCGTGCGCCGCACGGGCCGGCCCGCCAGGCGGTCGAGGTAGCCGCCGACGAGATGCCGCAGCGAGTGACAGCCGAGCGTGTAGCCGCCGAGCAGGACGACGTTCGTCGTCAGCACGAGCGAACCGACACCGATCCCGAATCGCTGCCCGCCGGCGGCATCGGCGAACCAGAAGCCCTTCCACGCGTCGTGCGCGAGCACGAGAAGAAAGAGCAGCGCGAAGTACAGGAAGTAGCGGTGCACGTTCTGCAACACGAGCGGAAGCGTGCGCTCTCCCAGATAGCTCTTTCGCGGCTCGCCGACGGAACAACCCGGTGGATCGGCCCAGAACGCCTTGTAGTACGTCCCGCGATAGTAGTAGCAGGTGAAGCGGAAGCCGGCGGGAAAGGGGAGGATCAGCAGCGCGGGCGAGATCGACGGCAGCCAGCGCGGCGCGCTGGCGAACCACCCGTGCGGCGGCGGACCGAACAGCAGCGGCGAGTAGA
>DATEOG010000007.1:0-10535 GCA_035274345.1 Gemmatimonadaceae bacterium | reverse complement strand
CGAACGCCCCGAGGCGCGAGCCTCGTCGATGCAATTCATCGCGTCACCCGAGGTCGACGCGACCGCCGCCTCCAGCGCCGAGGACCTGCTGCAGCGCCGCCGCCCGCACCTGCTGCTGCCGCGCGCCCTTCACGGCCAACCGACGCGCGAAGGCACTCCGCTCGTGTATGTCGATGACGTACGTCAGGGCGGGCTAAGTGTACTGGGTCTCGTGCCCGCGCAAAGGATCTTCGACGTCCGCTACCTCACGTGGGTGGAAGCGGAGGCGCGCTTTCCCGGCCGCCATCCCGCCGGCGTCATCCTGATTCGCACGAAGTCAGCGACGACTCCGCCCTAATCGGAGAAGAGTTCGCGTGGTCATGGGTGGTGAGGCATGGGTGGTGAGGCATGGGTGGTGAGTCATGGGTGGACGCGTCGTGAACAGCGTTGGCAGTCACCCACCACCCACTACCCATTACTCACTACCGCCCCACGCTCTCAGTCCGCGCGCAGCGCGATGCTCGGGTCCGCACGCACCGCGCGCCGCGCCGGCGCGACGCACGCGGCGATCGCGGCAACGAGGAGGATCACGCCCACGCCGGCGTAGACGGACGGGTCGGTCGCCGACTGCTTGAACAGCAGCGGTTGCAGCCGCTGTGCACCGAGCAGGGCGATCCCAAGACCAAGCGCGATGCCGGCGACCGCGAACCGGACTCCTTGCTCCACGACGACGCGCGTGATGTCACGTGCTCGTGCGCCGAGCGCGACGCGCACGCTGAGCTCGTGCGAACGCTGTGCGACGTCGTAGGCGATCACGCTGTAGAACCCGACCGCCGCGATCACCAACGCCAACGCACCGAATGCGGTGAACATCGTCGCGCCCAGTCGCCAGGACCGCTTCTCACTTCCCACGATCTCGGAGAACGGCGTGACGGTGACGTACGCGGCGCCGGGCATCTCACGCTGAAGCCGGACGCGGACAGTCTCGCGGAGCCCTCGACCATCGCCGCGGGCGCGTACGAAGAGCCCACCGACCTGCGGCGAGGCCTGTGCCGCGGGGAGGTGGTAGTAGTAGCCGGGGTCCTCGCCAAGGTCTTCCTGCTGGATGTTCTCGGTGACGCCGACCACTCGGCGACAGGGCGCCGTCGGAAAGCGCAGCCGTACGCACTGCCCGATCGGGTCGCGGCCCGGCCACAGGGCACGCCCCATCGCTTCGCTCACGACCATCACCGGCGGACTGGTGGGCGTGTCCTCATCGGTCACGCCGCGACCGCGCAGGACCCGGGTGCCGAGTGTGGCAAAATGCTCCGGAGAGACGCTGTTGTACCGGAACCGCCCGAGACGCGCCACCGAGTCGATGCCTTCGACGAAGAGCTGGTAGCTCCTCGTGTTCCAGAACGGCACCGACGACTGGAGACTCGCGGACTCGACTCCGGGAACCGACTTGGCCGCGTCGAGCAGTCGATGCCGCAGCGCCACCATTCGGGCGCTGTCGAGCGCGACGCCGCGCGCGTTCATGCCGACGATGAGCACGGGGTCGGTGTCGTAGCCAAGGCGGAACTGCTCGACATTGCGCAGGCTGCGTACGAACAGCATGGCGCCGACGAGAAGCGTGGCCGACAGTGCAGCCTGGCCGATGAGCAGGGCGGTACGCGTGTGCGAGCTCCGATACGAACCGTCGCGGGCGCCGGCCCGGAGGTCGGAGGTGAGCTGCGCACGGGTCGCCTGCACGAGCGGCGCGAGTCCCGTGAGCAGGCCGACGACGAGCGCCGCGGCCGCGGCGAACCAGACGGTCCGTGCGTCGAAGATCCCCGCCGGCGCCTCATTCTTCTCCAGAAGGAACGCGCGCAGTGCCGCTCCACCCCAGTGCGCGACACCCAGCCCGACCACTCCCCCGAGCGCGGCGAGCACGATGCTCTCGGTGAGCAGCTGTCCGAGCAGCCGGCGTCGCGTCACGCCGAGCGCGACGCGCAGCGCGATCTCGCGGCGACGACGCAACGCGCGCGCGAGCAGCAGGTTCGCCACGTTCGCGCACGAGATGAGCAGCACGATCACGGAGACGCCGCCGACCCACGTCGCGACCTTCGTGTCGCTCGATGACCGGGGCCCCCGCTGCTCGATGATCGAGCCGGCGACGGCGTGCGGCCGGGTGGCGGCGAGCGGCGGCGCCGACGGATCCTCGAGGCGCTCCGCTTCGTAGCTGCGCACGAGCGCGTTCGTGAGGTCGGCGTTGGCCGCCGCGAGCGTCACGTTGGGCTTGCGCCGGACGATCGTCGACATCCATCCCCAGCTGTACGTCGTCCACACGGCGCCACCGACCTTGCTCTCGTTCGCGGCGTAATCGGTGAGCGAGATGAACGCGGCGGGAGGTCGCTCTTCCCAGAGTCCGACAAAACCGCGTGGTGCGACGCCGATGATCGTGTACGTGGCGGATCCGATCTGCAGGGCCGTGCCCACGACGTCGTGCCGTCCGCCGTAATGCGTCTGCCACATCCCGTGACTCAGCACGGCGACGGGCGCCTCCCCAGGCTTCGACTCCGCTTCGGTGAAGTAGCGACCGAGCACCGGCGGCGCCTCGAAGAAGCCGAAGAAGCTCGGGCTGACGACGGCGACGCGCATCTCGCGCGCGTCGTCGCCCGTGCCGACGACGAGCTCACGGGGTGCGAAGCCGGCGACGGCGGAGAACGAGTGCGTCCACCGTTCGATGTCCCGATAGCGCGCGTACTGATCGACGCCACCCACTTCTTCCGTGCCGCGTCGCGTGCGGAACCCGTACACGCGGTGTGCAGTGTCCGGATCCCGCAACAGTGCCGGCGCGCGGAAGAGCAGCCGATCCACGACCCCGAACATCGCCGTGTTCGCGCCCAGCCCGAGCGCCAGGGTGATCACCACGCCGGCGGTGAGTCCCGGAGATCTGCGCAAGCCGCGCACGGCGTACCGCACGTCCTGGGCGAACTGGTCAAGCGCCGGGATCGCCCACCGCGCGCGCGAGTCTCCCTTCACGCGCCGCGTGTTGCCCAGGCGGCGGCGTGCCGTCCACGCCGCCTCGTCGGTAGTCGCGCCGGCGGCCACCGCGTCGCGCTCGAGTTGCGCGCGATGGAACGCGAGCTCCTCGTCGAGCTCGGCGTCGAGCCGGTCGCGGCGCATCCAGTCGCGGAGTCTCATCAGCCATTCGCGCATCGTCAGCTCCTCCCTCGATCGTCAGGCAGAGCCGAGGACCTGCTGGATGGCCGACACGAGATCGGCGAACCCGGCCTCCTGCTCTCCGAGCTGACGGCGCCCCGCGCGCGTGATCGTGTAGTAGCGCGCGCGCTGGTTGTTCGGCGTCTGTCGCCACTCGGCGGCGATCCACCCCTTCTGTCGCATGCGTTGCAGCGCGGGATAGAGCGAGCCCTCCTCGACGCGGATCACTTCGCGCGAACGCCGCTGCAGCTCCTGGGCGATGCCGTAGCCGTGCATCGGCTGCACGGTGAGTGTCTTCAGGACGAGCATGTCGAGCGTGCCGGGAAGCAGCTCGCGTTTGGACGTAGTGGCCATAGATGGTCTAAGGGATAGACACTCTATGTCCCTGGATGGTTTGCCGCAAGACGGTCGAGGGGCCCGCGCCGGTGCGATGCGCGCCGCCACCGCAGCGCGCTCGGCTTGACACGACGCCGGACTGCGGGCTTCCATTTGGAGCGACGACCTCCGGCCGTCGCGCGGATCTCTCCCGACTTCGACGAGTGTCCCAGCTCCCGCCCCGCGTCCTCATCGCCGACGACCAGCCGCACGTCCTCGAGGCGCTGCGACTGCTGCTCAAGGGTGAAGGCCTCGTCGTGGAGACGACCGGATCCCCCGCGGCGACCCTGCGCGCCGCCGAGGCGACGGAGTTCGATGCGGCGCTGATCGATCTCAACTACACGCAGGATACGACGAGCGGCCGCGAGGGACTGACGCTGCTCGGGAAGCTGCAGGCACTCGACCCCACGCTCCCCGTGATCGTCATGACGGCGTGGGGCTCCGTCGACAGCGCCGTGGAGGCGATCCAGGTCGGCGCACGCGACTACGTGGAGAAGCCGTGGGACAACGCGCGGCTGCTGGCGACGTTGCGCACGCACGTCGCGCTCGCACGCGCAACGCGCGCGACGCGCCGGCTCGCCGCGGACAACCAGCAGCTGCGCGGAACGGATGCGCGGCCCACGCTCGTCGCCGAGTCGCGTGCGATGCGCGCCGTGCTCACGCAGCTCGAGCGCATCGCGCCGAGCGACGTCAACGTGCTGATCACCGGCGAGCACGGGACGGGCAAGGACGTGGTGGCGCGGTGGATCCACGCCGCGTCGCACCGCGCCGATCGGCCCCTCATCACGGTGAACGCGGGCGGGATCGCCGACACCCTGTTCGAGAGCGAGCTGTTCGGCCACGTGAAGGGGGCGTTCACCGACGCGAAGACGGACCGCGTCGGCTCGTTCGAGCTCGCGGACGGCGGCACGCTCTTCCTCGACGAGATCGCGAACGTCTCGCTGAAGCAACAGAGCAAGCTCTTGAGAGTGCTGGAAAGCGGCGACCTGCAGCGCGTCGGCTCGTCGCGCGTGCGGCGGGTGGACGTGCGCGTGCTCGCGGCGACGAACGCCGACCTCGCACGTGAGGTGGCGGAGGGTCGTTTCCGCGAGGACCTGCTGTACCGGCTCAACACGGTGGAGGTCCGGCTGCCGCCGCTGCGCGAGCGGCGCGACGACGTGGCGCAACTCGCCGGGATGTTCCTCGCCGAGCAGGCGGTGCGCTACAAGAAGCCGGCAGCCACGCTCACGCATGGTGCCATGCGCGCGCTCCTCGAGCACCCGTGGCCCGGCAATGTCCGCGAGCTGCGCCACGCCGTGGAGCGCGCCGTGCTGATGGCGGGCGGCGCGTCGGTCACGGAGGACGACCTGGCGCTCCACTCTCCGCGCGCGCACCAGGCGGCCGGCGATCTGGCCGACGATCTGACCCTCGAAGGCGCCGAGCGATTGCTCATCCAGCGCGCGCTCACGCGACACGGCGGCAATGTCAGCCGCGCGGCGGAAGCGCTCGGCGTCAGCCGGAGCGCGCTGTATCGCCGGCTTCAGTATTACGGGCTGTGAGCCAGCCGCTGGTGAATACCGGGCTGCGCTCCCGCCGCCGTGTGCCGCACGACGTCGGCATCCTCGCGCTCGCACTCGCGGGTGGACTGCCCGCGATCGTCGCCCTCCTGCTGCTGCTCGCCACGCGCGAGCATTCCCCTGCGGTGCTGTGGACGGCGGGTGTGCTCGTCGTCGGCGTTTGGCTGGCCGCCGCGATGGCGGTGCGAACGCGCGTCGTTCGCCCGCTGCAGACACTGGCCAACCTGCTCGCGGCGTTGCGCGAGGGCGACTACTCGATCCACGCGCGCGCCGGCGACCTCGACGATCCGCTCGGTCTCGCGTTCGCCGAAGTGAACGCGCTGCGCGAGCCGCTCCGCGCGCAGCGGCTCGGCGCGCTCGAGGCGGCGGTGCTGCTCCGTCGCGTCATGGAGGAGATCGACGTGGCCGTGTTCGCGGTGGACGAGGCGGGAGTCGTGCGCCTCACGAACCGCGCGGGTGAGCGCCTCCTCGAGAGGCCGGCGGATCGCATCCTTGGACGATCAGCCGATGCGCTCGGCCTCGACGCGTGCCTGACCGGAGAGCCGCGTCGCGTGCTCGACACGGCGTTCGTCGCCGAAGGGGGCCGTTGGGAGCTGAGGCGAAGCTCCTTTCGCCAGGGCGGCGTGCCGATGCACCTGCTCGTGCTCACCGACCTGCGTCATGCGCTGCGCGAGGAGGAGCGCCTGGCGTGGCAGCGACTCGTCCGTGTGCTCAGCCACGAGATCAACAACTCCCTCGCGCCCATCCAGTCGATCGCCGGCACGCTGCGCGCGCTGCTCGACCGTACGCCGCGTCCGCCCGACGCGGACGAAGATCTCGCGCGCGGACTCGGCGTGATCGGGACACGCTCCGAGGCGCTGAGCCGGTTCATGCGCGGCTACGCGCGGATGGCGCGCCTGCCGGCGCCTTTCCTGGCGCCGGTGGATGTGCGCTCGTGGGTGGACCGCGTCGCGCAGCTCGAGAAGCGGCTCCCGATCCAGGTCCGGTCCGGGCCCGCGGTCACACTCTCCGCCGACGGCGATCAGCTCGATCAGCTCCTGATCAACCTCGTGAGCAACGCGGTGGACGCGTCGAGCGAGACCGGCGGCGGTGTCGAGATCTCGTGGACGCAGCAGAGCGGAGAGCTCGACCTTCGGATCGTCGACGACGGGCCCGGCCTTTCATCCACGACCAACCTCTTCACGCCGTTCTTCACAACCAAGCGCACGGGCACCGGCATCGGTCTCGTGCTGTCGCGCCAGATCGCCGAGGCGCACGGCGGTACGCTCACGCTCGACAATCGCGGCGACGCGCGGGGTTGCGTCGCGCGACTGCGGCTGCCGGTCCGGATGGGATAGCGCCGCCGCCGTGTGTCCGATTCCGGGACGACGAATCCCATTTTCGGACGCTCGATCGACGCGCCTCGGATGAACCCGCGAGCTAAGTCGTGCCGTACGACCAGCTTGACGAGTGTGCCGCGAGGGCACGGTCGTCGCCATACCGTCTGGGCATATGGAGACCCGCGCGCTCTTCGACAGCGTCCGTCAGGATCTGACCTACGCGCAACGTGCACTGCGCCGCAGCGCCACGCTGCGGCGGGGGTGACCAGTCATGGACATCGCGCGGACACCCAAGAAGAAGCGAGGGAAATACATCGCCATCGGCGCAGGCGTGCTGACCGTCGTGCTCCTCACCCTGGTGCTCGGCAGCCTTCCCACTGCGGCGCCGTCTGTGGAACGATCGTCGCTGCTGATCGACTCCGTGCAGCGCGGCACCATGGTGCGTGCCGTGCGCGCGCCCGGCACGCTCGTGCCCGAGCGGGTGCGCATCGTCTCGGCGCTCACGGCGGGACGCATCGAGCAGCTGCCCGTGCGGCCCGGCGCGACCGTGACCGCCGGCTCGCTGCTCCTCGACATGTCCAACCCCGACGTCCAGCTCGAGGCGCTCGAGGCGGGGCGACAGGTCACGTCCGCCGAGGCGGCGCTCGTGAACCTCGAGACGGGCCTCGCCATGCAGCGCCTCGCTCAGCAGGCCGTGGTCGCCTCGGCCGAAGCGGCGGCGAGCGACTCGAAGCGTCAGGCGACCGTGTACGCGTCGCTCGGCCAGCAGCGGCTCGTGAGCAACAACGAGATGGCGCTGGCCGCCGAGCGCTCGGCTGAGCAGAGCGCGCGACTCGCGGCGGAGCGGGGACGCCTTCGCGTGATGGACGCGGCGATGTCGCGGCAGATCGCGCTCCAGCGAACCGAGGTGCAACGCGCCCGGTCGATTGCCGAGTTCCAGCAGGCTCGCGTGCGTTCGATGCACGTGCTCGCGCCGGAGGATGGTGTGCTGCAGACCTTGCCGCTCGAGCTGGGGCAGTGGGTGATGTCCGGCCACGTGCTCGCCACCGTGGCGCAACCGGGCCGGCTCAAGGCCGTGCTGCGCGTGCCGGAGACCCAGGCGCGCGACGTGGTGATTGGACAGGCGGTGGAGATCGACACGCGCAACGGGCTCGCGAAGGGACGCGTGACGCGCGTCGATCCATCGGTGCAGAACGGGACCGTCACCGTGGAGGTCGTTCTCGATGGGGCGCTGCCACGCGGCGCACGTCCCGATCTCACCGTGGACGGCACGATCGAGATCGAGCGGCTGCCGAACGTGCTGCACGTCGGCCGTCCGGCGTACGGGCAGAGCGAGAGCACCGTCGGTCTGTTCAAGCTCGATCCCGACGGGAAGCACGCGACGCGAGTGCCGGTGAAGCTCGGCCGGACTTCGGTGAACACGATTCAGATCGTTCAGGGGCTCGAGGTCGGCGACCGCGTGATCATCTCAGACATGACCCGGTGGGACAACGTGGAGCGCGTGAAGCTCGACTAGCGTGCTCTCAACCTTCGGCGCATTCGCGGTATCCATACATAGCGCTGTGCGCGATGCGCCGTGCGCAATGCGCCAGGAGTTTTGCTGTATTGCATAGAGCATCGAGCAGCGAGTCAGCCTCTTACCTCAGCATTTCACATGACCAACCCGTCCGACTCCGCCGCGACCACGCTCGTCCCTCCGCCGAACGCCGACGCGTTGATCAGCATGCGTGGCATCAAGAAGGTGTTCGTGACCGACGAGGTCGAGACGCACGCGCTCGTCGAGGTGCACCTCGACGTGCAGGAGGGCGAGTACGTCGCGATCTCCGGACCATCGGGGTGCGGCAAGACGACACTGCTTTCGATTCTCGGTCTGCTCGACTCCACGACCGAAGGCGAGTACTGGCTGGCCGGCGAGCCGGTGGCCAGCCTCTCGCCCGCCGATCGCGCGCGCGTTCGCAACCGGCAGATCGGCTTCATCTTCCAGGCCTTCAACCTCATCGGCGATCTCACCGTGTACGAGAACGTCGAGCTGCCGCTCACCTACCGCACGGGCGAGTCGGCGCTCGGCGCCACGGAGCGGAAGCGCCGTGTGGTCGAAGCGCTCGAGAAGGTCGGGATGGCGCACCGCACCAGACACTATCCGGCACAGCTCTCGGGGGGCCAACAGCAGCGTGTCGCCGTGGCGCGGGCGGTGGCGGGCGAGCCGGCGATCCTGCTCGCCGACGAGCCGACCGGAAACCTCGACTCGCGGAATGGCGAGGCGGTGATGGACCTGCTGCAGGGGCTGCATCACGGCGGCGCGACGATCTGCATGGTCACGCACGACCCGCGCTACGCCGAGCACGCCGATCGCTCGGTGCACCTGTTCGACGGACGCGTGGTGGAGGATACGGCGCACGTCGGCGGTCGGCGCGGTGACGCGCCGCTGCTGCCGGCGTAGGGTCATGGGCGGCAATCCGATGAGCATTCTCGCGAAGCACGGCGCAGCGTCCGTCGCGCAACGCCACCCCGACGCCCCGATCATCGCGCTCCACAACGTGGAGAAGGGCTACAAGATGGGCGGGGGCACGAGCTACGTCCTGCGGCGCATCATGCTCGTCATCACGCCCGGCGAGTTCGTGACCATCATGGGGCCGTCGGGCGCGGGGAAGAGCACGCTCCTCGCCATCCTCGGCATGCTCGATCCCGTGTTCAGCGGGCAGTACTGGTTCCGCGGGCTTCCGGTGCACGACATGAATGTGGGGCAGCGTCAGTCGCTCGCGCGCGCCGAGATCGGTGTCGTCTTCCAGCAGTACCACCTGCTCGACGACCTCACCGTCGCCGAGAATCTGAGCGTCCCGCTCGACTATCGCGGCGTGAGCCGGAGCGATCGGGCCGCACGCGTCGCGGACATCCTCGATCGGTTCAACATCGTCGGGAAAAAGGATCTCTATCCGAGCCAGCTCTCCGGCGGCCAGCAGCAGCTCGTCGGGATCGCGCGCGCCGTCGTCGCCGAACCGTCGCTCATCCTCGCCGACGAGCCGACCGGAAACCTCCACTCTGCACAAGCGCGCGAGATCATGGAGCTGTTCGCGCGACTGAACGCCGCCGGAACGACGATCGTGCAGGTGACGCACTCGGACGAGAATGCTCGGTACGGCACACGCACGATCAGGCTGAGCGACGGCTGGATGGAATCGTGATCGCCGAGCGGCTGCGGGAGGGACCATGAGCAGCATTCGCCAGGACCTGCGCATTGGCGTGCGCAGCCTGCTCAAGCAACGGAGCTTTACGGCTGCCGCCGTGCTCACGCTGGCGCTTGGAGTGGGGACGACGACGGCCATGTTCAGCGTCGTCTACGCCGTGGTGCTGCGACCGCTCCCGTTCGCCGAGCCGGATCGCCTCGTGAAGCTGTGGACCATCTGGAAGCCGTCACTGGGTCGAGGAGCCGTCAGCGCCGCGAACGCGCGCGACTGGCGCGCCCAGAACCACGTCTTCGAGGAGCTCACGGTCGTTCACAACAACCGGTCCTTCAACTTCGTGGATCACGGCGATGCCGAGCGACTGCAGGGTGCGCGCGTCTCGGCGAGCTTCTTCCCCGTGCTCGGCGTTTCGCCGTTGCTCGGGCGTGTCTTCTCGCAGGAGACCAACGAGATCGGGCATGACGACGTGGTAGTCCTGAGCTACGCGCTCTGGCTGCGCCGTTTCAATGCGGACCCCTCCATCGTGGGACGGACCGTTCAGCTCAACGGCGTCTCGGCCACGGTCGTCGCCGTGATGAAGCCCGACTTCCGATACCCCAGCCGAGAGACCGAGCTGTGGATGCCGCTCACGGTGCCTGCCGAGGAGTATCTGCAGCGGAACTCCGCTTCCTACAGCATCATCGCACGGCTCAAACCGGGCGTCACGCTGGAGCAGGCGCGGGCGGACATGCGTCGGGTCGCGGCGAATCTCGCGCGCCAGTACCAGGAGAATCGATCGACCGAAGCGGGGCTCGCACCGCTGCTCGACGAGCTCGTTGATGGGGTACGGCGGCCTCTCTTCGTCCTTCTCGGCGCGGTCGGCGCGATGCTGCTCATCGGCTGCGCCAACCTGACCAATCTGCTGCTGGCTCGTGGCATGGCGCGACGGCGCGAGCTCGCGA
>DATEOG010000006.1:0-9669 GCA_035274345.1 Gemmatimonadaceae bacterium | reverse complement strand
CGATGTCGAAGAAGCCGGCGCCCCACCCGTCGATGTTGTAGAGCGTGCGCGCCTTGTCGGTGGTCCAGCCGGCCTCGCGCTCCGAGCCCTCCGCGGTGTTCTGGATCGTCGTCGCCATTCGCCAAAGATAACGGCCGATGCCGCCCGGCGCGCCTTGGCAGCGGCGACTACGGGTAGAGCACCTCGGTGCGCCAGCCGTCGCCCGAGCGGGTGTAGAGGAGACGCTCGTGCAGTCGGCTCGGCATGTTGTTCCAGAACTCGATGCGTTCCGGCACGAGTCGGAATCCGGACCAGTGCGGCGGCCTCGGCACCTCGCCGCCGGCGAAGCGCTCGTGCACCTCGCGCTCACGCTCGAAGAGCGCGCCGGGGCGCTCCATCCGCTCGCTCTGACGCGAGGCCCACGCGCCGATCTGGCTCCCTCGCTCTCGACTCGCGAAGTACGCGTCGGCTTCCGCGGGGCTCACCTGGACGGTTCGCCCTTCGATGCGCACCTGACGCTCGAGCTGCTGCCAGTGGAAGCACATCGCGGCGAGCGGCTGCGCGAGCAGTTCGCGACCCTTGCGGCTCTGGTAGTTCGTGTAGAACACGAAGCCGCGCTCGTCCACGCCCTTGAGCAGCAGGATGCGAACGGACGGCTGGCCGCCGGCGCCCACGGTGGCCAGCGAAAAGGCGGTGGGCTCCGGCAGGCGCTCGGCCCCCACCTCGCGCGCCGCAGCGAGCAGCGCCGTGAACCGGTCGAACGGCTCGAGGAGGGGGACGAGCGCCGAACCTTCGCTACTCATCGCCGCCGAGGAGGGACCCGCCGAGGATTGCGCCACCGATCCCACCGAGCACGCTCCCTTCCTGCGACCGCGAGCCGCCCGCGCGCGGTGCGGAGGCGATGATGCGGTCGGCGAGCCGCGAGAAGGGCATGGTCTGCAGCAGCACTCGCCCCGGACCGGTAAGGGTCGCGAAGAAGAGACCCTCGCCGCCGAACAGCGCCGTCTTTATCCCGGGCACCATCTTGATGTCGTACCGAACCCGCTGCTCCATGGCCACGATGCACCCGGTGTCGACGCGCAGCGTCTCGCCCTGCCCCAGCGTGGTCTCCCAGATCGCGCCCGAGGCGTGCAGCACCGCCACGCCGTCGCCCGTGATCTTCTGAAGGATGAACCCTTCACCGCCGAAGAAGCCGGCGCCGATCTTCTTCGTGAATGCGATGTCGATGTTCGTGCCCTTGGGGGCACAGAGGAAGGAATCCTTCTGCGCGATGACCGTCCCGCCCCACTGCTGCAGGTCGATGGGCTTGATCTTCCCCGGGAAGTGTGACGAGAACGCGACGCGCTTGCGGCCGCTGCCGCTGTTCAGGAAGGTGGTGATGAAGAAGGTGTCCCCGGAGAGCACGCGCTTCGCGCCCTGGAACAGCTTCCCCATGATCCCGCCGCCCTGCTTGTTCGGATCGAGCGTCGTGTTCATCTCGATCCCCTGCTCCATGAACATCATCGCGCCCGCTTCCGCGATCACGGTCTCGCCGGGATCGAGCGTCACGATCACTGCCTGCAGGTCATCTCCGATGAGCTCGTAGTCGATCTCGTCCGAGGTCCTCGCCATGGTCGTTGCTCCTGTTCGTGAGGTCAGTCCTTGCCGTTCTTCCAGCGCCGTCCCAAATCTTGGCGGCCGGCGATTGAACGTCCAATCTAGACGATGAGGCGAGCACCCTGGTGACACCTTCGAGGACGGCGAGAGCGCTCGCGATCGCGGGCATGTGCGCCGTCGGCACGCGCTCCTGGGCGCAGACGACGGCAGCGCCCACGACAGGATCCGCGGACACTACGGCGACGCTTCTCGTCGCCGATCGAGTGTTCGACGGCACCGACGTGCGCGACGGCTGGGGCGTGCTGGTGCGTGGCGAGCGCATCGTCGCGGCCGGGCCCGTGGGCACGCTGACCCAGTCGTCGGTGCGGCGCATCTCCCTGCCCGGCACGACGCTTCTGCCCGGACTCATCGAGGGGCATTCGCACTTGCTGCTGCACCCGTACAACGAGGCGCAGTGGAACGATCAAGTGCTGCACGAGCCGCTCGCGCTGCGGATCGCCCGCGCGACGAACCACGCACGCGAGACGCTGCGCTCCGGATTCACGACGATACGCGACCTGGGCACCGAGGGCGCGGGCTACGCCGACGTGGGGCTCAAGCGCGCCATCGAGCAGGGGATCATCCCCGGCCCGAGGATGATCGTCGTCACGCGCGCCATCGTCGCGACGGGGAGCTACGGGCCGCGGCTCACTCCCGAGATCGACGTGCTGCAGGGCGCAGAGGAGGCGGACGACGCGACGCTCGTGCGCGTCGTCCGCGATCAGATCGGCCGCGGAGCCGACTGGATCAAGGTCTACGCCGACTACAGCTCGGGCCCTGGCGGCGATCTCCGCCCGACGTTCACGCTCGATGAGCTGAAGCGCATCGTCGAAGTCGCGTCGGGCGCAGGGAGACCGGTCGTCGCGCACGCCACCTCGCCGGAGGGAATGCGCCGCGCCGTGCTGGCCGGCGTCGAGACGATTGAGCACGGCGATGCGGGCACTCCCGAGGTGTTCCGGCTGATGCGCGAGCACGGCACGCTGCTCTGCCCGACGATCGCCGCCGGCGAGGCGAACAACCGGTATCGCGGCTGGAAGCCCGGCACTCCCGAGCCGGCCTCGCTGAAGGCCAAGCGCGCCAGCCTGCGCGCCGCGCTCGACGCCGGCGTCACGATCTGCAATGGAAGCGACGTCGGCGTCTTCACCCACGGCGAGAACTACCGGGAGCTGGAGATGCTCGTGGACTACGGCCTGCCGGCACTGCGGACGCTGCGCGCCGCGACGACCGTCAACGCGCGCATGCTCCACATGGAGAACCAGATCGGAGCCGTGAAGGCGGGACTGCTCGCGGATCTCGTCGCAGTGCGTGGCGATCCCTCGCGCGATATCCACGCTCTCCGCGACGTTCGATTCGTGATGAAGGGAGGCGTCGTCGTCAGACAGGATCCGTGACGGCCGGGCGCGCATGTCGGCGGGCCAGCGAGTAGCACAGCGGTCCGAGGGCGATCGCCACGGCGGCGCCCGTCACCGCCGGCACTCCGTACTCGCCGTCCAGAAAGCTGAGCACCACGACCAGGGTCAGCACGCTGAACGGCAGCAGCGCGAGCACGGCGACGGCACCGGTACCGAGGGGGATCCGAAATGCTCCACGCAGCTCAGGCTCCCGTACGCGCAGCACGACGAGCGATCCCAGCTCGAGCATGAGTGCGAGCGAGTAGAGGAGCACGTCGGCCACGACCAGGCTGCCGAACGGCAGCAGCATGAATGCCGAATAGCAGACGGCGGCAAAGATCACGGCGACGCGCGGCGTTCCGCGCGCGTCGGTGCGTGCGAGCGCGGCGGGAAGCAGGCCGTCGGTGGCCATCACGAACGGGATGCGCGAGTACGCGAGCAGGAGCGCGTTGAACAGCGCGAGCGCGCTCACCATCCCGGCGATCGCGATCCACGCCGCCAGCAGTGGCCCGAGCGCTCCGCCGGAGGCGAGTGCGATCTGGGGCCAGCCTCCCTCCACCCATGTCGTCCAATCGGTGGCCGACAGCGTGGCGAGCAGCGGAAGGAGATAGCCGGCCACCACCAGCGGCAGCGCGATGGCGAGCGCGCGCGGATAGCTTCGCGTGGCGTCCTTCACTTCTCCCTGCACCGTGGACGCGTTGTCCCATCCGATGTAGTTCCAGAGCGCGATGGAGAGACCGACGGCCAGCCCTCCCGCTCTGGCGTGGCCGGGCGCCGAGAAGGGCCGCCAGGGGACGTGCGAGGCGTGCGCGAGCGCCGAGACGGAGATCGCGAGGAACCCCAGGAGGATGAACAGCCCGGCGAAGACCGAGGTGCTCCCGACCTTTCCCGCGCCGGCGAGGTTGACCGCCGACGCGCCCCAGATCACGATCAATCCGACCACCCACACGGCCCACAGCGGCAGGTTCGGCGCGAACCACGCCATGTAGGTCACGAAGAGCTTGGGGTATATCGCCATGTCGACGAGCGAGTACATCCACGTCAACCAACCGTTCTGGAAGGCCCAGAACGGACCGAACGCACGTTGCACCCAGCGGTAGTAGCCCCCCTCCAGGGGCAGCATGCTCGCCAGCTCGCCGACGATGAGAATTTCGGGGAGCGAGTACACGATCGGTACGAGCACGAGGATGAGCAGCGCCATCCCGGGCCCCACGGACGCCACGAGCCCCTCCGTGGTGAACGCGCCGCCGGACGTGCTGAAGTACAGGATGAAGACGAGCGACAGCGTCGTGATCGAGCGAACGAGCGTCATGGCGGCAAAGCTGCCCCGAACGCACGTGCGGGGCAACGCGTACATTGTCCGGCACCCTCTCACCCAATGCACACCATGACGACGCGCCTGGCGCTGCGACTCGCGGCCTCGCTCCTTCTCGTCGGCGGCCTTCCCTCGATGCTCGGCGCGCAGGCTTCCCCCGCCGTCTCGGTCATCCCGTATCCGGCGTCGGCGTCCGTCGACTCGTCGGTGCGATTCAGCTTCGGTGCAACCCCGGTCGTCGCGCTCTCGTCGCCTGCCGACGCCGAGCAGCGCGCGCTCGGTGCGCTCGCCGCCGACATCCTGCGTCAGGAGCTCGGCGCCAACCCGCGCGTCGCGAACACCGCGGCCCCTGCGACGCCGTCCGCGGCCGTCTCACTGACGCTGGCTCCCCGTGACACCTCGGGCGGGACGGAGTCGTACCGGCTCGACATCACAGCGCGCGGCGTCGCCATCACGGCGCCGCGCCCTGCCGGTTTGTTCTACGGCCTGCAGACACTCCGCGCGCTGCTCGAGGCCGAACGCGCACGCCTGACGGCCGCCGGCACGAGCCTGGGGAGCGCGTCACTCCGCGGCGTCCGCATCGCCGACAATCCGCGCTTCTCCTATCGCGGCCTGCACCTCGACGTCGGACGCCACTTCATGCCGGTGTCGTTCGTGAAGCGCTACATCGACCTGATGACGCGCTACAAGTACAACACCTTCCACTGGCACCTCACCGAGGACCAGGGCTGGCGCATCGAGATCAAGAAGTATCCGCGACTCACCGAGGTGGGCGGCTGCCGCAAGGAGACGCAGCTCGGCCGTATGCGGAACCCGTACGTCGGCGATTCCATCCGGTATTGCGGCTGGTACACCCAGGACGAGATCCGCGACGTCGTCGCCTACGCGAAGACGAAGTACATCACGGTGATCCCCGAGATCGAGATGCCGGGGCACGCGAAGGCCGCGCTCGCCGCCTATCCGGAGCTCGGGTGCGGCCCGG
Source organism: Gemmatimonadaceae bacterium (assembly GCA_035274345.1). Classification (GTDB taxonomy): domain Bacteria; phylum Gemmatimonadota; class Gemmatimonadetes; order Gemmatimonadales; family Gemmatimonadaceae; genus AG11. The sequence continues at coordinate 4,367 of DATEOG010000006.1, read as the reverse complement.
GTCCGTACGAGGTGTGGACGACGTGGGGAGTGGATCCAAACATCTTCTGCCCGAAGGAGGAGACGTTCACCTTCCTCGAGAACGTCCTCACCGAGGTGATGGCGCTCTTCCCGAGCACGTACATCCACATCGGCGGCGACGAAGCCCCGAAGACGGTCTGGCAACAGAGCCCGATCGCGCAGGCCGTGATCAAGCGCGAGAACCTGAAGGACGAGCACGAGCTCCAGAGCTACTTCATCCGGCGCATCGAGAAGTTCCTCAACGCGCACGGCCGGCAGCTGATCGGCTGGGACGAGATCCTCGAGGGTGGGCTCGCGCCGAAAGCCACCGTGATGTCATGGCGCGGCATCAACGGTGGCATCGCCGCGGCGCGCCAGAACCACGACGTCGTGATGACGCCTACCTCGCACACCTACTTGGACTATATCCAGGGCGACCGGCGCTTCGAGCCGACGTGGACCGGAAGCTATCTCCCGATTGAGAGGGTGTATGAGCTCGAGCCGACCGTACCGGACTCCCTGACCCCCGAACAGGCCAAACACATTATCGGCACGCAGGGACAGCTCTGGACGGAGTACATGTACAGCACTCGCGACGTCGAGTACATGGCGTATCCTCGCGCCCTCGCGCTGGCCGAGGTGGCGTGGTCGCCAAAGAGCGCTCGCGACTTCGAGAGCTTCCGTCGACGGCTGTTGCCGCGGCTGCTCGGACTCGACCGGCTCGGTGTGAACTACCGCTTCCCGAGCGCCGACAACGGCCTGGAGCGCAATCGAGTAGTCACCGGCGATTCGGTCGTCGTCGAGCTTCGCAGCGCGCTGCCTGAAGCCGAGATCCGCTACACGCTCGACGGCAGCCATCCATCGGTGACGTCGCCGCTCTACACGGCGCCCCTGCGCATCGCGGTGCCGCCCGACGGTGTGTCGGTGCTCGCGCGAACCTTCTACGGGACGCACGTCGGAGCGATTCGCGCCGCCACCTTCCGGCGCGCGGGGCCGTAAACGGCCGACTGCGCGACCCACCAACTGATTGATGCGGAGCCGAACTGCAACAGATTGGCGCGGAGATCGCGGAGGTTACACGGCAAGCGCGCGGAGGACCGAGCAAGGCCGTGGCACGACGACCGGCTGAATGCCGACCCCAGGCAGCCGTCATCCCGAGCGAAGCGCGCAGCGCGAAGTCGAGGGATCTGCACTTCGAACAGGTGCAGATTCCTCGACTCGCTGCGCTCGCTCGGAATGACAACGGGCGCTGCTCCGCGTTCTCGCAGTGCCCCTCCGCGGCCTCCGCGTCAATCTGTTGCCGTTGCAGTTGCTCCAGCATCCGATCCATCCGCCTCATGCAATGAGTCCCCGTCCCGTCCCGATCCAGGCGCCGAGGCGACCAACGCAGCTCAGGTATGGCGTCTCGCGGGGACGAACGGCCGGACGCGCGGATTAGCTTGAACAGATGACTGCCCGTGCTCCGATGACCGATCCCCGCTTGCCGCTTCCCGAGATCGAGCGGCCACGCGGGGTGCGCGAACGCCTCGCGGCGCTACGCTATCTACCGCAGCTCGTGCGGCTCGTCTGGCAGACTCACCGCGGCTTCACGCTGGCGATGGTCGTGCTCCGGCTCGCCCGCGCCTTCGTCCCGGTCGCCACGCTGTGGGCGGCGAAGCTCATCATCGACGAGGTGGTGCTGCTCACGCGCACGCCCGGGGCGCCGCTCACCGACCTGTGGCGCGTCGTCGCCCTCGAGCTCGCGATCGTCATCGCCGGCGAGCTGCTCGCGCGCTCCTCCGCCCTCGTGGAGTCGCTCCTCGGCGACCTGTTCTCGAACCACATCAGCGTGCGGCTCATGCGCCACGCCGCGACGCTCGATCTCCAACAGTTCGAGGATCCCGACTTCTACGACCATCTGGAGCGCGCGCGCCGACAGACGACCGCCCGTATCGGCCTGATCGCGATGCTGCTCACCATGGGACAGGATCTCATCACGCTGGGCACGCTCGGCGCGGCGCTCGTCGTCCACAACCCCTGGCTCCTGCTCCTCCTCACGCTCGCGATCCTCCCCAGCTTCCTCGGCGAGACACACTTCGCCGCGCTGTCGTATTCCCTGCTCTTCAGCCGGACGCCCGAACGCCGAGAGCTCGACTACCTCCGCTACGTGGGCGCCAGCGACAAGACGGCGAAGGAAGTCCAGATGTTCGGGCTCGCCGGCTGGCTCTCCGATCGCTACGCCGCCCTCTCTCAGCGCTACTACGAGGAGAACCGCCGCCTCAGCATCAGGAAGGGGATCGTCAGCGCGCTGCTGTCGTTCGTCGGTACGCTCGGCTACTACGGCGCGTACGTCACCATCCTCCTCCGGGCGGTGGCCGGAGCGATCTCGCTGGGCACGCTCACCTTCCTCGCCGCGGCGTTCGCGCGCAGCCGCGATCTCATCCAGCGTCTGCTGCTCTCGGCGAGCGACATCTACGAGCAGAGCCTCTATCTCAAGGATCTGTTCGTCTTCTTCGAGATGAAGCCGTCGATCAGCTCCAAGGCGGGCGCGGTGCGCGTTCCGCGCCCGATTCGAAGCGGTTTCGTGTTCGAGGACGTCGGCTTCCGGTATCCCGGCGCCGAGCGATGGGCAATCCGGCACGTGAAGCTGACCATCTCGCCGGGAGAGCGCATCGCGCTCGTGGGCGAGAACGGCGCGGGCAAGACGACGATCACCAAGCTCCTCGCCCGACTGTACGACCCGACGGAGGGGCGCATCCTGCTCGACGGCGTGGACCTGCGCGACTACGACCTCGCATCGCTCCGCGAGGCGATCGGCGTGATCTTCCAGGACTTCGTCCGCTACGACATGAGGTTCGACGAGAACGTCGGCGTCGGCGAGATCGAAGGCGTCACCGGGTATCTCGCCGCCGTCCGCGACGCCCCGAACGATGGCGCGTCCGTGCCGCCTCCCGCACTCGTCGACGCGTCGGAACGTTCCCTCGCATCGACGCTGCTCCCGCGGTTCACGCGCGGGTACCGCCAGATGCTCGGGCGCCGCTTCGAGGACGGGGTCGACCTGTCGGGTGGCGAGTGGCAGAAGATCGCGCTGGCGCGCGCGTACATGCGCGAGGCGCAGCTGCTGATTCTCGACGAGCCGACCGCCGCCCTCGACGCACGCGCGGAGTACGAGGTGTTCGTGCGGTTCAACCAGCTGATGGCGGGGCGGATGGCGGTGGTCATCTCGCACCGCTTCTCCACGGTGCGCATGGCCGACCGCATCGTCGTCCTCGGCGACGGCCGTGTGATCGAAGAGGGTACCCACGAAGAGCTGCTCGTGCGCGAGGGTCTCTACGCGGAGCTCTTCGAGATGCAGGCGGCGGGGTATCGGTAGTTTGGCAGCCCGCTCCGTGGCATAGCGCCTCAGTGGAGGTAGTGCATGGCGACTCAGTCGATCGCGTGGGCCATGGCACAGCCTGCACGGCTGTGCTACTTAGGGCTGCTCCCGCGTGTGAAGTACTACCGGTTCGCATCTTCGACCGGAGCCTTGAGACGTCTCCCGCGTTTCTGCTTCGCGCGCTCGAATGGTGCAACGAGAACGAGGTGCAGCTAATCAATATTAGTCTCGGTACGGTTCGCGCCGACGCTATCGCGCCGCTTCACGCCGCTTGCCTTGCGGCCACTCGACGCGGAGCGATCATCGTTGCCGCGGGTGGTCACAGTGTAAAGTCGAGTTACCCCGCACTCTTTCGGGAAGTTATCGGCGTCGCAATGGATGCTTCCCCCTCGGCACGGCCCTTCGCCTTTCGGCGGGGCCACGCGGTCGAGTGCTGGTTTTCGCGAACGCCAGTTTCAAGTGTGAAACTCCGCGGCCTGGAGTGCCGACTCGTAGGAACTAGCGTGCTCGCACCCATCATCACCGGCCACGTTGCGCGGATGATGGCCTTGAATCCGGCGCTTGACCTCGATGCTGCGCGCGCCACTCTGGCGTCGTTGGAAGATCCGTTAGGTGTCCTCGAGAGCGCGTGACGAGCGGCTACGACGGAGATCACCGAGGTCGGGCTGTCACATTTGCCAATCCAGCGGTTTCGGGACCGATAGCGCGCTTTGAGGCATCAGCCTGCGCATGCCAGGGGCTCCAATCTGACGGCGCCTGTGCACCGAGCTGTTCGAGATGCAGGCGGCTGGATATCGCGGAGGCGCGACTACTTTCTGGTCGACAGCTCGATCACCCCCCCGACGTAACCGCTGCCGAACTTCTGTTGCGCTTCCCAGGCTCTGTACAGGCGGATCGATGTGAGCTGGCGCGCCGATATGCTGCGCAGCGTGGCGATCTCACCGAAGTGCACCCCGTCCACGAAGACGCTGGGCTTGTTGGGCGCAGCACCTAGGATCGTGGTCTTGCCGCGA
>DATEOG010000005.1:0-5339 GCA_035274345.1 Gemmatimonadaceae bacterium | reverse complement strand
GGTTCAGCTGCAGACGTCGTGGTACTTCCTGAGATCCCAGCGCACCGCGGCTCCGGAAACTGCCGCCCGAGGCAGCGCACAGCGGCCGCCACGCCTCTAGTACCGCGACAACGGCAACATGGGGTCAAACTCCAATCAGTCGCCCTGCTTCCGCGCTTCTACACCGCTGCCGCTCTGCGACGGGGAGCTCGCGACGTCCCCACCTGCCGCTCGATCGACCGAGCCCGCTGACATCTCGACGAACAGGCCGCCGGGCACCGCGTGCGTTCGTGCGCGCGGAAATCGTCGCTGCAGCTCCTTCACCGTGATGACGCCGGTGTCGTCGCCCGAGCCGAAGTACAGCACATAGGTGGGATCTCGCGTCCCGCCTCCGATCTCCATCACGTCCTGCTCGAACCGTGGATTGGGACGCAACGAGGTGCTCGACGCGCGGAGTGGAAGCCCTCGCACCATGCGTCCAGTCACACCGAAGATCACGTACGGCAGATTCGAGTACATCCGGGCCCCCCGTGGCAGTGCGCGCGAAAGCTGGATCAGCGCTGGGGCGTTTCGCGCCTCGGCCTTCACGCCGACGCCCGTCTCGTGCACGCGACGCCAGTATCGTATGCTGCCCAGAGCCTGCGACACGAAGTAGAGCGCAACGCTGACGAGGACCGTGGATCGCACGCCGTTCCAGCTCCCGCGCGTCAGCGCGGGAGGACGACGGAGGCGAAGCGCCACCGTGCTCGTGACGAGCGCGATGATCGGCGGAAGAATCGGCGAGAGGAGTCGGTCGTCCAGGTCGATCGCGCGGTCGAGAAAGGTCTTGGATACGATCAGGAATGCGAGGTAGCACGCCGGCAACACTGCGCAGATCATCGCCAGGCTCGCCGAAGGCGCACGCCATTCGCTATCCGCTGAGGCTCGGCTTCCCGCGACATGCTGACGCGGTCCCCTGCCCATGCCGAATCGCCCGCTCGTCACCAGTAGTGCGAGAAGGAGGACGGCGCAGAGAACGAGCGCGATGAGCTGGAACGGCCGCGCGTCGAGCGACGGCACGAACCAGCGACCGATCGGCTTCGCGATCTCCGCCCATTCGCGCGGAGGTACCGGATGAAACGCGATCTCCCGATTCGTTCCCGTGGTTCCGCGCGCCTCGTTGTAGAGCAACCAGCACACTAGTGGCATCACCGATAGCGTCGCGAACAGCGTCGCTCGAACGACGCGATCCCGAACCGTGTATCGCTTCTGGATCAGGATGAGGAGTGTCGCGCCACCGACGAAAGCGACGCCGGCATACCGCGTGATCGTCGCGACCCCCATCAGGATGCCGGACAGTGCCAGAGCCGCCGGTGCGCTCGGTGCGCGTCGTGATTGGGCGGAGTCGACGGCGTCGCCCAGACACAACATCGCGCCGAGCAGGAGCGAGATGAACAGCGGCTCGCTCCAGGCCATGCTGTGCACGATGAGCACCGTCGTGGACGCGGCCGTGGCGAGTGCGGCGACCATTCCCAATCGCCGTCGCTGCGCACTGGTGCCACCGGCAATGCGACTGGCGCACCAGGCCGTGAGGATGACGTTCGTCGGCGCCAGGACGAGCTGCACCAGCCATGCGGCCTGCGGCGCGGAGAGCCCCAGCCTCGTGATGAACGCGATGACGAGCGGATAGACCGGCGGGAAGTGGGCGAGCGGCTCAGGCCTGCCCAGCCACCATACCGTCATCGGCGCATCCCCCGACGCCACGCTGCGCGCCGTCGCGAGGTATTGCGTCGAGTCGGGCGACACGCCCAACCCCTCCGGCGTACACAACCAGACGAGAACGAGGAGAATGAGCGAGCTCAGCAACCACGAGAGGTACGCTGCGACCGAGACCGCGAATGGATCGCTTGGGGACGTCCCTCTGTCTGCAACATCGACCTTCAACGGCTACGGCGGGGGAAGAGTGGGCGCGCGACTAACGCCAATGCGAACTCTTCGGGGTGCGTCGAATACCCGCCCGGACTACGGCAATCAAGATGCCTTGGCGACACTCAGCGCCTGTGCTCGTTCCGTCACGATCAGTCCCTCGGCACGACGCGCTCGAGCAGCTTCGCCGAAGACAGCACGCCCGGCACTCCAGCACCCGGATGCGTCCCCGCGCCGACGAAGTACAGCCCGCCGACGCTCGATTTGTTGTGGTACCGGAACCAGGCCGACTGCGTGAGAGTCGGCTCGGGTCCGAACGCCGCACCGTCCGCGCTGCGCAGTGTCGACTTGAAATCTTCGGGAGTCATCACGCGTGACGTGACGACGCTTGCTCGAAGTCCCGGCAGAAGTCGTCGCTCCACGGTCTCCAGCACGGCGTCGAAGTATGGACGGGCCGCGTCGTTCCATCGCGTCGCGCCGCGCAGGTTCGGCACGGGTGACAGGACGTAGAAGGCATCGTGCCCCGCCGGCGCCATCGACGGATCGCTCCGTGTCGGAGCGTGCACGTACAGCGAGTGATCCTCCGCCAGCACTCGTCGGCGGAAGACATCGTCGAGCAGACCCCGGTAGCGCGGGCCGAGCAGTATGGTGTGATGCGCCGTCTGGGGATGCTGCACCGACGTTCCGAAGTAGGCGACGAACAGTCCCATCGATTGCCGCACCCGGCGCCGCGTCGCGAGCGGTCGCGCGCGCGCCGGAAGCATCGTGCGGTAGACCATCGTCGGGTCGGCGTTGGCGACGACGACGTCGGCGTCGATCGTCCGCGTCGCGGGTCCGTCCCCGACCACGACACCCGTCACTCTGCCCTGGTCAACCGTGATGCGCTCCACCGGCGCGTTCAACTGCACGTCCACTCCCTGCGACTCAGCGAGCTGCACCAGCGCCCGCACGAGCGCTCCCGTCCCGCCGCGCGCGTAATGCACTCCCCATCGGCGCTCGAGCCAGTGGATGAGCAGGTAGATGGACGTCGTGCGGAAAGGGTTCCCGCCGACCAGGAGAGGCTCGAAGCTGAACACCTGCCTGAGCCGCTCGTCCTTGATGTGCCGCGCGACCAGGCCGTACACGGTGCGCCAGCTCTCGAGCCGGGCCATGGCGGGAAGCACACGCAGCATCGTCGACGCGCGATCGAACGGCTGATCCGCCAGCTGCTCGAACCCCACCGCGAAGATGCGACGGGCCTTCTCCGCGAGTGCTCGGTATCCGTCGACGTCCGCCGGGTTGAATCGCCTGACCTGCTCGAGCAGACGCTCCTCATCGCCGACGAAATCGAACGTCTCGCCGGTTTGGAACTGAATCCGGTAGAAGGGATCGACCGGCATCAGCTCGACGTGATCCTCGAGCCGCTGCCCGAAGAGCGCGAACAGCTCGTGGAACATGTGCGGCGCCGTGATGACGGTGGGGCCGGCGTCGAATGTGAAGCCGTCCTGTCGGAAGACGCGTGCTCTGCCGCCGGCCTGGTCGAGTGCTTCGCACAGCGTCACTCGATATCCCAACGCTCGCAGCCGAAGCGCCGCCGCGATCCCGCCGAATCCCGCGCCGATGACGACGGCGTGCCGACCGCGGCGCATCACGCGATCGCTTCGGAGCCCACGCGCCGCTGCGCGAGCAGCTCGCGCCACTCGCGGAGACTGTCGAGTCGGATCGCGCGTGCGTCGACCAGCACCGGATCCACCACGGCAGAGGAGGGCCCGCCGACGACGATCTCCACGCGACGTCCCACAGCGCGACGGAGGGCCAACAGCTCGCGCGCCGGCTGCGCCGCGCCGCTCGGCGCGACGATGCTCACCGCCACGAGCGGTGCCTCCACGCGCTTCACCGTCGAGCCGATCGCCGAGCCGGGGAGATCGGGGCCCAGGTAGTGATAGCTCCAGCCATCGTAGGCGGCGATGATGCCGGCCATCATGGCGCCGAACTCGTGTCGCTCGCCGGCGAGTGTGGTGAGGACGACGTGATGCTCCTGCCGCTCGCGCCGCAGCGTCTGGAGCATGAACCCCAGCACCTGTCGCAGCACCTGGGACGCCGAGTGCTCCTGGGCCTCGCTGAGCCGATTCCGACCCCACTCGTCGCCGATCCAGGCGCAGAGTGGAGAGGCGACGTCTTCGAGAAACGTCAGCGGCCCGCACTGGAGCGCGAGGCGCATCAACGTGCGGTGCAACCGGTCGGCGTCGAGCGCGGCCACGGCGCGCCGGCAGCTGGCCAGCTCGGACGCATGCTCTCGCACGCCGGCGCCGCTCGGCGATGAGACGCTCGTCGACGCCGCCTCGGCGACGTCCGGCGCCATGCGCCGCAGGGCCGCCGTCGAGAGCGACGCGAGCGCCGAGATGGCGGTGCCCTGCGCGGTGAGGGTGCGCAGGAGCAGGAGTCGCTCGACGTCGGCGTCGGAGAAGAGGCGCTGACCACCCTTGGTGCGCGCGGGCGCGACCGCGGCGTGACGCCGCTCCCACGCCCGCACGGTGAGCTCCGTGAGCCCGACGCGTCCGGCGACGACGCGGATCGGATAGCGCGGTGCCGTCGACACGACGGGAGCAGTGAGACGAGGCATGTATAAGTTTTGTACAAGAATTGATGACTGATGCTTGATCGTAATTGTACACCGCGCGACACTCCTTGGCGATGACTGCTTCCGTCTCGTCTTCCACGGCGCGCCTGCCCCGTTCGCTCCGTCACGCCGGGTCGCGCGTCGAGTCCGTCCTCATCGGCGCCCTGTTCGTCGTCACGGCGATGGCCGCCGGTGGCTACGCGGTGTTCGCCCTGCACCCGGAACGGCTCGCCGGCGCGCCGAGCGCCGCTGCCGTGTACGGGCAGGCCCTCCGCGTCTTTCCACCCGCGCATGTCGTCGCCGGTATCGTGGTCCTCGGCGTCATCCTCACCCGACGCGTGAAGACGGCGTGGCTCCCAGCTGCGTGCGTCCTCTACCTCCTCAGCCTCGCGAGCGAGCTGCTCGGCACGACGATCGGCCTTCCCTTCGGGCCGTACCGCTACGGCGACGGACTCGGGATCAAGTGGTTCGCGCACGTTCCCGTGCTCGTCCCGGCCAGCTGGTTCATGATGGCCCTTCCGTCGTTCGCGCTCGCCACGCGCTGGGTGACGACGGATCGCGCCTGGCGACTCGTCATCGCGACCGCGCTGCTCGTGAGTTGGGACCTCGCCCTCGATCCGGCGATGAGCCACCTCATGCCGTACTGGGTCTGGGAGAACGACGGGCCCTACTATGGGATGCCGCTCCTCAACCTCGTGGGCTGGTATGCCACCGGGTTCGCGCTGATGGCGGCGCTCGCGCTGTTGAACGTCGATCGCTGGCTCGAGCGAGTGCCGACGTCGTCGCTGTTTGGCGTCTACGCCGCCAACCTCGCGCTTCCCATCGTCATGGCCGCTGCGGCCGGCCTGTGGCCCGC
>DATEOG010000004.1:0-13676 GCA_035274345.1 Gemmatimonadaceae bacterium | reverse complement strand
GATCGTCGCCGCGAGGGCCGACAGCCCGATCGAGTGGAGGGGTGCGAGTGGCTGGAGCCAGGCAGCGTTCATGGCGCGCCAAACTTGATGCAACGGCCCCCGTGTCTACAAGCGGCCGATGAAGTCAGAGGCTCTACTTCTCGGCCCATGCTCCTCTCGCAACGTGTTTCACGCGGAGGCGCGGAGGAACGGAGAAACGCGGAGAACGGCTCTCGGGGTCGAGGTGCATGTTCCCGAGCACCGCTCCTCGCCATCCACAGTCCCAAAGTCCTTTTTCAGGTCCGGCGGAGAGATCATTGCACCGCGCTCCGCGCCTCCGCGGGCCGCGGCGATAGTAGTCGATTCGGCGCGCCACTCCGCGCCTCCGCGTGAAACGCCGGCGCGAACTGGCGTCCTCGCACGCATCGCGCGTCGCGCATCACGCGTCGCGCATCACGCCGGCCGTTTGTACGCCACGCACTCGATCTCGACCTTGCAGTCCACCACCATGCTGCACTGAACCGCTGCACGCGCCGGCGGATTCGCGCCGAAGTACTCGCGGAACACCTTGTTGAACGACGAGAAGTCGCGCGCGTCGTCGAGCCACACGCCGCAGCGCACGACGTGCTCGGGACCATAGCCCGCCTCCTGCAGGATCGCGATCAGGTTGCGGATCGCCTGATGCGCCTGAGGGACGATGCCCCCCGCGACGATCTCCCCTTCCACCATCGGCACCTGGCCGGAGACGAACAGCCAGCCGTCGGCGCCCGCGGCACGCGCGAAGGGAAGATGCTGCCCGCCCGCACCCGTGCCGCCGCCCGTGCCGTATCGAACGATGTCGCTCATGCTGGTGGAATCTCCGGGTTGGACGCCGAGAACGCGGTGAAGTAGTCGGCCGGATCGATCGTGCCGCGCGAGATGAAGCTGCCACCCCGCTCGCCCGTCGGCACCTGATCCCGAGACGACAGGACCCCATTCACCCACACGGCGTGAATGCCGGCAGCGGCACGCTGTGGATCGGTGAATGTCGCGACGTCGCGTACGGTCGCAGCGTCGAACAGCACGAGATCGGCCGCGAGCCCCTCACGTACGACGCCGCGGTCGCCCAGCCCGAACTTTCGCGCCGCGAGGCCCGTCATCTTGTGCACTGCGACGGCAAGCGGAAAGAGCCCCTCGTCGCGTGAGTAGTGGCCGAGCACGCGCGGAAAGGTGCCCCACAGCCGGGGATGCGGCCGCGGGTCGTTCGGCAGTCCATCAGAGCCGATCACCGTGGCCGGATGACGGAGGATGCGGCGCACGTCGTCCTCCGACATCGAGTGGTAGATCGCTCCAGCAGGCTGCAGCCGCCGCGCGGCGTCGAGCAGCGAGGTCTCCCACTCGCGCGCGATCTCCTTCAACGAGTGGCCGCCGACCTCGGGGTAGGTCGCCGACCAGGTGATCGTGATCTCGATGCGGTCGGTCACCTGCTCGAGATCGAGCATCGACGACCCTGCCGTATACGGATACGCATCACACCCCACGGCCTGCGTGCGGCCTGCGTGCTCGAGCGCGTCGAGCACCTCCGTGCTCCGCCCCCAGTTCTCCGGACCGGCGCACTTGAGGTGCGACACGGCCACAGGCACGCGCGCATGGCGTCCGATCCGGAACGCCTCGTCCATCGCGTCGAGGATGCCGGCGAACTCCGTGCGCATGTGCGTCGTGTACAAGCCGCCGAACTCGGAGAGCGGCTCGGCGAGCGCCATCACCTCCTCCGTCGGCGCGGCGAACGCACTCGAATACTGCAGCCCGGAGCTCAGTCCGAGGGCGCCGAGTGCCAGCGCCCCGCGCAGCTCGGCGCGCATCGCATCGACCTCGCCGGAGGTGGCGGGGCGATCGAGCGACGCCATGTGATTGTTGCGCAGCGTCGTGTGCCCGACCAGCGTCGCGACGTTCACGGCGGGGCGCGCGCGGGTGATCGCGTCCACGTACGCGCCGAACGTGGGATACGCGTATGCATCGGCGCCGCCGAGCAGCGCGAATGGCACGGGGAGCGCATCGTCGCGCAGCCGCGCAGGGGACGCACTGATCCCGCAGTTGCCGACGATGACCGTCGTGACCCCCTGCGAGAGCTTCGGCCACATCTCCGGCGTGCGCACGACGTTCGTGTCGTCGTGGGTGTGGACGTCGATGAACCCTGGGGCGAGGCACAGCCCAGTCCCGTCGACCTCCTGCTCGGCGGTCCACCCGAGCTGGGGGCCCACCCGGACGATCATTCCGCCCACAATCGCGACGTCTGCAACGAATGGTGCAGCGCCTGTGCCGTCGATCACACGGGCATTTCGGACGAGTGTCTCACAAGTAGGCATCGCGGCCGAAAAGGTACGGACAGGGTGACCGCATGCCAACTCGACGAGGCGCCCGCGTCGCGAATTTCGACAGATGCGGCGCGTGTTGCTCGATCGTCTTTACCGTAGGAACGGGACGACCCTTCGACCCCGAGACCCGACCAATGACGCACCCAGATTCGACCTCGAGAACACAGCGCGGTCTCGCGCTGGCTCCGCTGTTCGTCGCCTCGACGCTCGGCCTGATCGCCCCCCGCATGGCCGCTGCGCAGAGCGAGGCTCCCGACTGCATCGCGATCGTCGCCGACATGCTGACCCCCACCCCCTCGGCCGGTTCGATTCGCGCCTCGGCAGGGTGCCCCACCTCCGGCCCGGTGACGCTCGCCAACCGCTGGGCGCGACAGGGTCCTCGTAGCGCGACGGAGCGTGCGGCGCTCGTGGACGCGTCGTCGCTGATGCGCGACGCCCGGATCTACGAGACGGTGCTCGGCCTGACGCGCGACGAGAGTCGTCCGGTCGCCGACAGACTGGCCGGCATTCGTGTGCTGCTCGGCTATGCCGACGACGGCGTCGGGGTGATCCAGCAGGGTCAGTCTCTGGCCCCGAGGCCGACGAGCGCCCCGAAGGCGCGCGCCGCGTCGTCGCCTACGCTGGTGCAGGGGAGCGTCACGTTCACGCCGGACATGCGTTCCGAAGTGAAGCGTGAGCTGTACCGCCTTGCCGCCGTCGACCGCGATCCCGACGTGCGTTCCGCGGCGAAGAAGGCGAGCGCGTCGCTCGGCTACATCGTGCCGCGCACGGACAACGCGACGCAGCAGAAGACGCCCTGATATTGCCGACGGGTGGGGTGACGTGGGAGCTTTCCGCTCCCCGTCACTGCCCGACCCGGAGGCACGATGGTCCAGGGCCCGCAGCTTCTCGTCCACGCCGCCATCGCGATCGTCGCACTCGTCGTTCTGATCGCGCGGTACAAGCTCAATCCGTTCGTTACGCTCGTCGTCGTCTCGCTCGCACTCGGCGTGAGCGTCGGCATGCCGATGGGCGGCATCGTCAAGGCGTTCGAGACCGGCGTCGGGAACACGCTCGGCCACATCGCGCTCGTCGTCGCGCTCGGGACGATGCTCGGCAAGATGATGGCGGAATCCGGGGGCGCCGAGCGTATCGCGCACACCGTGATCGCCGCGTTCGGGGAGCGGCGCGTGCACTGGGCGATGGCCGTCATCGCGTTCATCGTCGGCATCCCCGTGTTCTTCGAGGTCGGGTTCGTGCTGCTCGTCCCGATCGCGTTCACCGTGGCGAAGCGCACGGGGACGAACATGGTGCTCGTCGGCATCCCCATGGTCGCGGGGCTGAGCGTCGTGCACGGGCTCGTGCCGCCGCATCCGGCGGCGCTCGTCGCCGTGACGGCCTACGACGCGGACATCGGCCGCACGATCGCCTACGCGCTGCTCGTCGGCGTGCCGACGGCGGCGGTTGCAGGGCCGATCTTCGCGAAGCTCGTGGCGCGCTACGTCGTGCCCGACCCGAACAATCCGCTGATGGAAGAGATGGCGGAGCAGGGAAAGCCGCGCGATCTCCCCGGCTTCGGCATCACGCTGTTCACGATCCTGCTCCCCGTCGCGCTGATGCTGATCGGGAGCTGGGCCGACGCGTTCGCGCCGCGCACGTCGCTCGCCAACGACCTGCTGCGCCTCGCCGGGAACTCCGTCGTCTCACTGCTCATCGCGCTGCTCGTGAGCTTCTGGACGCTCGGCCGCGCACGCGGGTTCGATCGCAATGCGATTCTCAAGTTCACCAACGACTGCCTCGGCCCCATCGCGGCGGTGACGCTCGTCGTCGGCGCGGGAGGCGGCTTCGGGCGGATCCTCATGGACAGTGGCATCTCGAACGCGGTCGTCGGGCTCGCGACGGGAGCGCACCTGTCGCCGCTGCTGCTCGGCTGGCTCGTCGCGGCGCTTATCCGCGTGGCGACTGGTTCAGCGACGGTGGCGATGACGACGGCGTGCGGGATCGTCGCACCGATCGTCGCGCAGGCGGGGAACGTGTCGCCCGAGCTCATGGTGCTGGCGACGGGCGCGGGCTCACTGATCCTCTCGCACGTGAACGACGGCGGTTTCTGGCTGGTGCAGGAGTACTTCGGCCTCACGGTGCCGCAGACCTTTCGCACGTGGACGGTGTGCGAGACGATCATCTCGGTGATGGCGCTGGTGCTGACGTTCGGATTGGCGGCGCTGGTGTAGGCGCGGTAGTTGCGGCACAAAGGCGCGCTTCACAGCCTTATCGACGTGCGATATCCGTACGTCACATCCGAGCGAGACATCCTGGCCACACCGTGATCGAGACCGAGGGCCCCACCGCGCAGCTGTGCGCCGCCGGCATGGCCGTCGATGGCGATGCGACGGCTGCGCACGCGCTCTTCGTGCAGGCATGGGAGGCACGCCGCGACGCATACGACGCGTCCATCGCAGCGCACTTTCTCGCGCGGCATCAGCCGTCGGCCGAGCTGGTCCTGCACTGGAACCATGTAGCCGTGGAGCAGGCTCTCGCGGTGGACCCCGCCCGCGCTCGACCGCTCCTCGCCTCGCTGTACCTCAACCTGGGCGACAGCTACCTGAAGCTCGATCGACTGAACGAAGCAGCCGGTGCTGCCGCCAGCGGGACCGATGCGCTGACTTATCTGCCGGCGGGCGGATACCGGGACTTCGTCAGCGTTGGCTTGGAGCGCCTTCGCTCGCGAATCGCAGCGGCACCATCCAACAGCGCATCCGACGAACGCTGATGCTGTCAGGAAAGCCGCAGACTGCGCGCGGCTTCACCGGCCGAGAACCTACATCCGTAAAACGACATGTCGCGTCTCCTCGTACTCGGTTACACGATCTCGCTCGATGGCTACGGCGCCGGCCCGCGCCAGACGCGTGAGGAGCCGCTCGGCGTCGGCGGCGAAGAGCTGCATGAGTGGCTCGTCAACACTCCCACGTTCAAGGGAACGCACGGCGGCGGCGCTGCCCAGTCTGGAGACGACGTCGACGAGCAGTACGCTGCGCGGGCCATGGCCGGCCTGGGGGCGTGGATCATGGGTCGCAACATGTTCGGCCCGGTACGGGGGCCGTGGCCGGACGAATCGTGGCGCGGCTGGTGGGGAAAGAACCCGCCGTATCACTCTCCGGTGTACGTTCTGACGCACCACGAGCGTCCGCCGCTGGAGATGGAAGGTGGTACCGTTTTCCACTTCGTGACGAATGGGATGGAAGCGGCGCTCGAGCGCGCGCGGGCAGCGGCGGGCGAGAAGGACATCCGCCTCCTCGGCGGCGCCGACACCATCCGTCAGTATCTGAAGGCTCGCCTCGTCGACGAGATGCACGTCGCCGTCTCGCCGCGCATCCTCGGCAGCGGAGAGCCCTTGATGGCGGGCATCGATCTATTGGCGCTCGGCTACACCTGCACCAAGTGGGTGTCCAGCGCGAGGGCGGCGCACTACACCATCGCGAAGAGCTAGCCGCGGATCATGAGATGCGACTGACGCGCGGGGCGCCGTTTACCGACGCGCCGCGAACTGCTCGACCGCGGAGCGCAGCTCCGCCTGCGTCCACGCAGTCGGTCTGATCGCGACACGGTATCGCAGTGCCAGCTCGCCGTTCGCTGGAACGGTGCGCACGGCCGGCGCGAGGATCGCCGCGCAGATGAAGCGGAAGTCGCGCTTATTGTCGATGATGTACCACGGCGCCTGTGCCCTGATGTTCGCCGGATCGCTGAGGATCGCGACGCCGCCGATGTCGCGCCCCTCGAGCGAGAAGTTGCCCGCGACTGCCGCGGCGTTCGGTCGCGCACGCTCCCCGCGGAACTCCGTCACCGGTCCCTCGGTGCTCATCACCGTCATCGTCGCCGGCGCGGCGGCGAGCCGGGCGCTGAGGCCCGCGTAGCCGCCGTTGATCACGCCGTTCGGCTCACCGGGCATCGGCGTGCGGTCGAGCACCGCGCTGTCCTTCCCCGCAGTGAAGCGCATGTTCCAGTCGATCGTGTAGCTGCCGTCGCTCGCCGGTGCCGACACGTCGAGCACGCGGTTCTCGGTGAGGTCCACCTCGCCGGTCGGCCGAGCATACGTGAGCCGCATCGTGATGCGCGCGCTGCCGTCGGGCCGCGCGTCGATCGCCGGTGCGCTCCACCGCGTCGCGCCCGCTGCCTGCCCGCTGACGCGATTCTCCTCCCAGTAGTTCACGTGGTTGATGTACTTCCACGAGAACCACAGCGCGTAATGCCACGGATGGTCCTCGGGCTTGAAGTTCGTGAGGCTCGGACCATTCGCGACGGCGACCGGATGGAAGTACGGCTTTCCCGCCTTCGGGTCGAAGGAGAAGCGCCAGCGGGTGGAGTCGCCGACCTTCCACGCGAGCGAGCTCTCCGTGCGGTCCCAGGCGCCTCGTGATGTCGTCGAGGTATCGCTCGACCGGCCGGCGGAAGCGCAGGCGAGTGCGAGCACCAGCGTAATCGCCGTCGCCAGCCGCTGTGCGCTCGTGTGGTTGCGTGTCATGGCTTGAAGGAGAGCTCGTTGCGCCCACTTCGAGGGGCGGTCCCTGCCGGGGGCAACGTGGGTTGTGACCGTCATGGCGGCAAGGGCCTCCGCTATCTCATCGCAGGTGCGCTTCGTCCCTCACGGCGCCGCGTACCGCGCCGCGACCTGCTCGAGACCGCGCCGGATCTCTTCTGCCGGCACCCACCGTCCGCGCACCATCACGCCGGCGCGCCGCTCGAGGTTGTCCACGTTCGCCAGAGGATCGGCGTCGAGCAGCACGACATCAGCGCGCTGCCCCGCGGCGATCGTCCCGAACCTCGCGTCGCCCTTCAGCCAGCGCGCGACGTACTGCGACACGTTGCTCGTGCCGCTCTGGAGAATCTGCGTCTGCGTGAGGCCGGCGTCGCGCATCGCGCGGATCTCGCGCTGCAGGGCGAAGCCCGGCACGTTCATCATCTGCGGCGAGTCGGTGCCCATCAGGAGGCGATTGCCGGTGCGCCCGAGCTCGCGCAGCATCAACCGGCGCGCCGCGATGAACTTCGCCTTCTCCTCCGCGGTGAGGTTCGACGACTGCACTCCCTGACTGAACTGGCGCGCCATGTTTGCCCATCCGGCCCACATGGTGCGCGGGATGTAGCGCATCTCGGGAAGTCGCTCGAACTCTTCGGGGGTGCGGCCGGAGAAGAAATTCTCCCACAGGTACTCCGTCGGCACGACCCACGCGTCCGCTTCTCGCGTCGCGACGGCCAACGAATGGATCTTCGCGCTGTCGGCGCCGCCGAGCACGCGTGCCGCCTCGCCTCCCATGCCGATGTTGCCGCTCTCCGCGCCGGCCGCGTGCTCGAGGTAGCCATCGATGTGGTCCACCGTCGACTGCTTCGACGCGAGCGCATGCGTGATGCCGACGTCGGCCGAGATGTGGCCGGCGTACGTGATGCCGACGTCCTGCGCCGTCGTGGTGATCGCGTCGAAGACGGGACGGCTCAGCCCCGGGTGGAGCTTGAGGAAGTCGTAGCCTGCGGTCTTGTGCGCGCGCACGAGGCGCGCGGCGGTCTGGGGATCCGGCGCCGAGTTCGCGTTCAGCGACGGCGCGCCGACGAGGATCGTCGGTCCGAGCAGCTCGCCCGACGCCGTCTGCCGGCGCAGGTCGAGCTGGTTCGGCGCGCCGAGCATGCCGCGGATGGTCGTGATGCCGTTCGCGACGTAGAGGAAGAGGATGTCGTGCGCGAGTTGCGTCGGTGCGTTCGCGGCCGGCAGGTGCGCGTGCATCTCGGCCAGACCGGGCATGAGGTACTTGCCTCGACCCTGAATCACCGTGGCGCCGGCCGGCGGCGCGAGCGTCCCCGCCGCGCCGACCTGCGCGATGCGTCCGTCGCGCACGATCACGGTGCGGTTCGGCAGCAGCTGCGGCCCCGTGCCAGTCATCGGGATCACGGTCACGTCGACGAAGGCGACGGTGCCACCTGCGCCGGCGGCAGGAGCACCCTGCGCCACGAGCGATGCGGGGGCGAACGGAAGGAGCGCGGCGAGCAGTCGAGCGGCTGGTCGGAGGAATCGCATCGTCGGTGTCATATCGGGGGACAGGCGATCACACGGCTGGAGTGTGTAGCGGCCGCCGGACCCCCGCCAGCGGGCCAGACCGTGGCATTCTGGGTTCGTTGCCGCCGAAGGCGTGCGGGAGCGCGCGCGGCGCGTACATTCTCGCCGCGTTCCGCCTCCCTCACCTCGACACACCATCATGCGCTCCCGTAAACCGCTCTTGATCGTTCTTGCCCTCGCGTTCGGCGGCGTCGTCGTCCCCCATCCCGCGGACGGTCAGGGCGCCGCGTCGCTGGCGCCCTCCTCGGCGCGCACGCTCGACATCTACATCGCCGACACCGAGGGCGGAAAGGCGGCGCTGTACGTCGCTCCGTCAGGGGAGACCGTGCTGATCGACACCGGGAATCCCGGCGCGCGCGACGGCGAGCGCATTCTCGCGATGCTCGCCGCCGCCGGCGTGAAGCGGATCGACCACCTGATCAGCACGCACTACCATCAGGACCACGTCGGCGGACTGACCGCCCTCGCGCAGCGCATCCCGATCGCGCACTTCATCGATCACGGTCCGAACGTCGAGAGCCCGGAGCAGGTGAGAGGGTTCCGCGCCGCGTACGACTCCATCCTCGCGACGGCGAAGCACACCGTGGCGAAGCCGGGCGACCGCATCACTGTCGCGGGGCTCGACTGGCGGATCGTGCAGTCGGCGGGGAAGTCGATTGCGACGCCGCTGACCGGCGCGGGCGCCGCCAACGCCGCCGCGTGCGCGAACTTCGAGCGCAAACCGGAAGCGGCGCGCCCGGACGACAACAGCCAGTCGGTGGGCAGCGTCGTCACCTTCGGCCGCTTCCGCGTGCTCGACCTGGGCGACCTGCTCTGGAACAACGAGCACGACCTCGTGTGCCCGCGCAACATGGTCGGCACCGTGGATCTCTACATGGTCACGCACCACGGCCTGGCGACATCGGGGTCACCACAGCTCGTGCACAGCGTGCGTCCGCGGGTGGCGGTGATGCAGAACGGCACGCGGAAGGGAGGCTCGCCAGCGACGTTCCAGACCCTGCGCTCCTCTCCCGGCCTCGAGGACGTCTGGACGCTGCACTGGTCGTACGCCGGCGGCATCGAGCACAACTCGGCGGGCGCATTCATCGCCAACGTCGACAGCGCGTCGGCGATCGCCGGCGTACTCACGGCGGCGCCGGGCCAGGGCGGCGGCAACGCTCAGCATTCACCGGCGCACTACATCAAGATCTCGGCGCGGGCAGACGGCACGTTCACGGTGACGAACACGCGGAACGGGTTCAGCAAGACGTACGTGAAAAGATAGGGGGTCCGGGGGTCCGAGAACACCTGATGCGCGGCGCACGCGAGGTGCCACGAGGATCAAGGGGTCAGACTCGTTGATCGGATCAAGGGGTCAGACTCGTTGATCGGATCAAGGAGTCTGACCCCTTGAAACTGCAACAGATTGACGCGGAGATCGCGGAGGTTAGACGGCAAGCGCGCGGAGGACCGAGCAAGGCCGTGGCGCACCGACCGGCTGAATGCCGACCCCAGGCAGCCGTCATCCCGAGCGAAGCGCGCAGCGCGAAGTCGAGGGATCTGCACGTCGAACAGGTGCAGATTCCTCGACTCGCTGCGCTCGCTCGGAATGACAACGGGAGCTGCTCCGCGTTCTCGCAGTGCCCCTCCGCGGCTTCCGCGTCAATCTGTTGCGGTACCCGCTGGGCGCGCGGTCAATCGGTTGCTGTAGCCGTTGCGCGCGCTGACCGGACCCCGAATCAGTACCTGACGCCGATCCCCACGCGCGCGGCGCGGTACTCGGTGGAGCCTCCCGCCGAGAGCCCGTCGCGACCGGCCTCACCTTCGGCCGAGAGCACCAGGTGGCGCAGCACCACGGCGCGTACTTCCAGCGCCGCCGACTGGCTGAATCGAACCGTGAAATCCGTCGGCGTGCGCAGCTCCACCGGGACCGAGCCCGTCGCCACTTTCGCGCCGACGGAGGCACCGGCGTCGCCGAAGAATCGCCGCGCCGAGAGCACGACGGACGATCCACCACCGTCCAGCACGCGTGTCCCGCGCGCGCCGAGCATGAACTGGCCGGCGTACGCCGCGAGCGAGCCGCCGATCAGGTCGACACCCGTGTCGAAGTTCATCCGCCGGTAGCCGACCGAGCCCTCGAGCCGTTCCGTCAGGGATGCGAACAGCTCCGCCGACGCGGTGCTCTGCGCATAGACCGTCCCTTCCGTCGCGATGGCGCCAGCGAGCGCGAGGTAGCCCCGATGGAACGCCGGGTAGGCTTCCAGCGCCAGCCGATCGTCGCGCAGCGGGCCGCGGTCCACGACCGAGAACCGGGCGATCACGGGGCCCAGGGCAGCGTTCTGCCGCGCCGAGACGACGCCTTCTCGCCACTCGGGGAGCTGCTCGCGCCACTTCTTGTACTCGACGCCGATCACCGCCTCGCCGCCGCGCACTTCCTGCCGCAGCTGCTCGTGCAGTGCACGCGCGTCCGCGCGGCCCGGCGCCATCGCGACGGCCTGCGCCATCACGCGCTCCGCCTCGGCCTTGCGATTCTGCCGGCGAAGGAGCGTCGCGCGCGCCATCGCGCTGTCCACGTCGTACGCCGGTCGAACCGACTGCTGGCGCACACCCTGCGCGGGCGCATTCGCCGCGGTGATCGCCAGCGCCGCCAGTGCGACGCCGGCGACGCGCGTCATCCAGGCTGTGCGCATCATGCCGGCACCGCCGACGGTGCGGGCCGGCGCACGTTGCGCTCGAACTTGTCCCATCCCTTGTGTCCCCGAAGGAACTGCACGGTGCCGACCATCCCCGCCCACATCAGGATCGGGCGGTAGAGAAGCAGGTCGAGCGGCCCGAGCAGAAGCATGTGTATCAGGTCGCGGACGCGGTAATCGCGATAGCCGCGGTCGTGCAGCCAGATGGCCAGCGTCGTCGGCATGGCGGTACCGAATGCCATGATGCCGAGGAAGGCGAGATACGGCTGCCAGCCGATGATGCCGTACACGCCGGCGAGGGCGAGCGTCACGATCGACAGGATCTGGAACAGCGGCGCGAGGCACTCGAACAGCGCGTAGTACGGCACGCCGAGCATCCCGACCTTGCGGTACTTCGGCCGCAGGAACATGCGGCGATACTCCCAGATCGTCTCCAGCGTTACGCGCTGCCAGCGCGCGCGCTGGCTCACGAGCGACGCGACCTTCGACGGCCCTTCCGTCTGCGCGACGAGGCTCGGCAGCGACACGATGCGGTAGGGGCGCTTCTCGCGCAGCATCTTCTCGTGCACGCGGAAGGTCATCTCGATGTCCTCGCAGGTGAACCCTGGCGAGAACCCGCCGACCTCCACCACCACGTCGCGCCGCCACATGCCGTAGCCGCCGGACACGCACATCATGCACTCCAGCCGGCTCCACGCCGCGCGGTAGTCCACGAACGCGCGCATCATGTCGAGATGCTGGAAGTCGCCCAGCAGGTGCGCGTTGACGGTCGGACCCGTGTACGACGGATCGCCGATCGTCTCCGGCGTGAGGCTGATCCCGAACAGGCTCGCCGCGCCGACGATGCGCGCCGGATCCCGCGAGATCACCGCCATCGCCTTGAGCACCGCGTCGGGGGCGAACATCGTGTCGCCATCCACGCAGCACAGGAACCGGTAGCGCGCGAAGTTGACGCCGCAGTTCAGCGCGTCCGCCTTGCCGCCATTCTCCTTGCAGACTACGGTGAGCCGCGGTTCGGTGCGGCTGCGATAGACCATCTTCACCGGCTTGGTCGCGAGCGTGCTCCGATAGAACACGCGCCGCGGCTCCAGGTCGAACGCCTCGATCATCGCGGCCAGCGTGCCGTCGGTCGACCCGTCGTCCACGGCGATGACCTCGGTCGTCGGATATGCCTGTGCGAGCAGCGACTTGAGGACAGGGACGGCCATCACCTCCTCGTTGTACGAGGGTGCGATGATGCTCACCGGGATCGAGTACGGCGACTCGAGCACCGACTCGTAGTCCTCCGCGTGGTCCTGCTCGCGCCGGAACCGCGCTTCGATGACGGCGAGGGTTCCCATCATGATCGCGTACGACGCCAACACGCCGGCGTACACGAAGGTGACGGTGACGGCCGTCTCCAGGAACGACACCATCGCGGGCGATGCCTGCATCACGACGCCGCCTCCTCCAGCTCGAGGGATCTCAACAGCTCATCGACGGCGGGAATCGGCGCGGTCCTGGTGCGCAGCATCGCCGCGTCGGCCATCGGCATCCCGCCCTCACGCAGTGCACGCTTCAGCACGTCCACCGCTTCCGGCGACGGGCGGTTGCCGCTGGCGATACCGCGCAGCGTCCAGTCGAGCACACCGAGGTTCTGGAGCACTTCTGCGGCACCGTTGCGCGCGAAGCGGTCGTCGGACGAGAGCTGAGCGGCGACCGCGCGCCAGGTCGCGGGTCCGAGCCGCACCAGCGCATCCTTCGCGGCGGTGCGCACCGACCAGTCGCGATCGGCCAGCGCCGGTGCGATCGTCGCCGCGAGCGCCGACCGGCGGCCGCGATCTGGGCTCCGCTCGCCCGTCTGGGCGAGCGCGTGCAGCGCCGCGCTTCGCACGAATGGCGCGGGATCGCTCAGGCGCCACGATGCGAGGCGGACGAGATCCGGCGCCTGTATGGCGCCGAGCGTGAGCAGCGCCGCCTTGCGCACCGGCGCGTCCGCATCGTCGACGAGCGGCACGATCGACTCGGCGAGCGTGCCGAGGTCGTGATACTTGCGGAGCAGGGTCACGGCCCAGTACCGCGCTTCGACGCGCGTGCTCGTGAGCAGCGGCAGCAGCAGGTCTTCGAGGGGGATCGAGAAGCGCTCGAGCCGTGCCGCGATCCGGGAGGCCGGCAGCCGCGACGCGCGCAGACCGCCGATCAGGATCTCCGCGGCGCGGCGGTCGCCCAGACGCTGCAGCACGGACGCCGCTGCACTGGCGACGTCGGCGTCCGCATCGGCGAGCGCCACGCGCAGCAGACCGTGAATCGAGGCAGGCCGCGCGTACACGAGCGCGTTGAGCGCCGAGATGCGACGCCATTTCTTTCGTGAGCCGCGGTGCTCCATCGCGTCGTGGAGCATGCGCTCCAGGCCCACGTGCGCGAGGGCGTGCGCGCCGCATTGCTCGCGCACCCACGGCGGAAGATCGACGTCACCGGTCATGCGGTAGACGTCGAGCGTCGGCAGGCGAAGCAGCAGGTCGCGCACGGCTGCGCCCCGCTCGAGCGGGGGGAGCGCCGCAAGAGACGGGTCGGCGAGCGCGCGCGCGATCGAGGCCTGGCGGCGAGAGCGGC
>DATEOG010000003.1:0-7990 GCA_035274345.1 Gemmatimonadaceae bacterium | reverse complement strand
GAAGGCGCCCCCACGGCGCAGCCAGAGGGCGACGGCGAGTCGGCCGCGTGATCCATCGCCTCACTTTCACGGCGGCCCACGTGTGCGCGTTCTGCGCCGGCGCGCGCTTCGGCCAGGTGCTCAAGCTCTGCGAGGTCCGCGTGCAGGTCGACGGGGATCAGGTCGTGCTCGCTCAATACTGGGTGTGCGAGGCGTGCGTGAACGACAACGAGAAGGGCATCGGCGGCACGCTCCTACGTCGCACGCTGTTCAAGTGGCGCGATACGCTGGGGCTCGGGATGCAGGGGAGGGACAAGGGATGAGCGAAGGAACCGCGCTGTTCGTGACTCACGCGGCCCCGAGCTGCCCGAGTGCCACGGCGCTCGTGCGGGGCGTGCCCGGTGCGCTCGGCCAGGTGCTCGTGCACACCGCCGGACGCGCGGCACTGCTCGCCATGGGCATGGCGATCGCCGGCCACGGCGAGAAGGATCTACTTCGCGACGCGCTCGCCGGCGCCGTGATGCTGGAAGTGCTGATGGTCCTGAACGCCTCGCGCGGACCGCGGCCGAACGTCGAGGTCTGGTACCCCGACGCGCCTACTCGGTCCGCAGCTTCCCAGCCCTGACGCGAGCGCGCCCGAGCCAGAAGATCCGGCGCATGCGCGGGTCACTGAGCACTGCCATCGCGCGCGCCGTGCGCTCGACCAGCTCCACCGGCGTCACCTCGAGCGCCTCGGCCAGCTGCCAGAGATGCACGACCGTGCAGCCGGTGTCGCCGACCTCGAGGTTGCTGATGCGGGTCTGACTCATGCCGGTGCGCGTGGCGATCTGCAGCTGCGACAGCCCGAGCTCGTCTCGACGCTCGAGGAGCGCCATCCCGAGCGATTCGCGCAAGAGCTCATCCGTCGGCCTGCTCACCCCACCTCGCCGCGGTAGCGCCGCATCAGCTCTACCACCATCGCGTCCGCCACCGCGGCCGCCTCGGCTGCGACCAGGGCGGCACCGTGCGCGTGCGTCTCGCGCGCGAGCGCTGCCGCGGCAAAGTTGGGCCAGTGACCCATGGTCGACTGCGTGAACTGCGGCCGATTCAAGAGTGCGG
This sequence comes from Gemmatimonadaceae bacterium, assembly GCA_035274345.1. Classification (GTDB taxonomy): domain Bacteria; phylum Gemmatimonadota; class Gemmatimonadetes; order Gemmatimonadales; family Gemmatimonadaceae; genus AG11. The sequence goes on along the minus strand of DATEOG010000003.1, from coordinate 6,913 downwards.
CGAGCATCATCCGAAGCTGTCCGCGGTCGATGGGGATCTCGTCTTCCCAGCGCCCGGCGGCATCGAGATCCCTGATCGCTTCGGCGATCGCGCTGACGTCGTGGACGTTGACGTTGCGGAAGGTCATTGCGACCGTAGCTCCTTCATCACCTGCTGATGGCGTGCGAGGCACGGCGAGATCTTGCCCTCCCAGACGACCCCCGCCGGCGGCGGCGCGACGTACCACGACGGCTCTGGCACTTCGTCTTCGGGGTCTTCCAACATACCCGAATCGCACCGCTCGCAGCGTGCACCGCCGTCGAGTCGTCCATTCCCATCGCATGCCGTGCACTCTGGCCACGGCACCCAACGAAGACGCCCTTCCGCTTCGCACCACGTCAGCCGTTCCTCGCGCACCGTGCGGTCGACGCCGTCGCACAGGATGCTCACCGCGTACGGGTGCAGGCGATACCCGACCCACATCCGTTCGTCGCGCCCGCATTGACAGTAGGCGCAGTGGCCATCGCCTTCCCGCGCGTACTGTAGGGCAGTGTCGAGATCCTTTCCGATGCCCAGCACCTTGCCGCTCTGCCGGACGACCACGGCGATCCCGTCGGGCTCGCCGCGCGACCAGCGATCGATCTTTTCCTCTTTCGTCTCACGCTGCATCGGCTTCCTCCTTCAATCATCGAGCAGACCATAGGTCGGCGAGTCTTCGAAAAGCTCGCCCTGGCGCACGTAGCCTGCGAGCACGTCGAGCGATGCCCAGTCGCCTTGTTGGGCGATGCGTGGGAGGGCTTTGCCCTTCCCGCTCGCGAGCGTCGCGAACGTGGCGCGCATCGAGTGCGAGGTCACGAGCTCGAGGCCGCACGCTTTCGCGCGCCGGGCCACCATGCGGCGCGCTGCACTGTCGTCGAGGCGCGTGCGGCTCACGCAGCCGTCGCGCTCGACGCCCACGAACGCCGGCCCCGCCCACGTGCCGCGCCGTCCGAGCCAGGCGCCCCATGCGTCGACCGGGCAGCGCAGCGTGCGCGACTGCGGCACCACACCCCGGTAATGCCCCTCGCCATGCTGGTCGGTCTTCGATCGCCGCACGTAGACCCGTAGGCCGCGGTCGGTGACAAGCACGTCCGCGATATCGAGTGCGACGAGCTCGGACACGCGCAGCGCGGCCGCGATGCCGAGCAAGAGCATGCAGCGGTCGCGGGCGTAGGCCGCCACGTGCTGCCCCGCAGAGACGCCACGCGGGCGCTCTTGCGCGGTCTGGATCAGGAGGTCGAGTTGCGCCGGCGTGACCGCGGCGGCCTGTCTCTGCGGCGCCAAGGGATGCTCCTTCGACCAGCCGTCGAGCCAGTCTCTCACCAGGGGGTCCGAGCGCACCGAGCGCGGGTGTCGCTCGCTCTCCGTCGTGCGCGCGTGTTGGTCGATCACGCTGATCGCACTGAGCGCGAGCCGCACGGAATTGGGCGCGTTCGGTCGGCCGGTGCGCGCGTTCGTCTCGCTCGCTCGATGCGTGAGGTACGTGATCAACTCCGCCGGCTCGACCGGCACCGACGGAATGCCGCGCGCGGCGCAGTGGTCGCGCCACGCATTCCATTGCACTTGATAAGCGCGACGCGTTGAGGCGCTGCGCGCGTTGATCACGTAGTGGGCCGCGCGCTCTGCGGCGAGGGCGAGCGCCGGCGACAGCGTCGCGGACTCTCTCAGCGCGAGGCTACTCATCGCCCGTCTCATCGAGGAGTTGTCCGAGTTGTTCGGCGGGGGGCGGTAGCGTGTTCGCGGGCGCCGTCCGCAAGCGCACCAGGTGCGCCATGAACGACGCGCAGATACTACAGACCTCGACGACGTCGGGACCCTTTTGATAGCGGTACGTGCACGGCTCGTGCGGCCCGACTGACTCGAAGGTGATCCGCTCTTCGACGCGCTGTCCGCGTGCGACGTGCCGGCACTGCGGCTCGAGGTAGATGTTTCGCCGGCGTTCGGGCGACACCGATCGCCCGCTGTCGCGCGCCGTGGTGCGGAGCATGTTGACCGTCGTCTCGAGGCCCGTGCGGCAGTCGAGGCACACGAGATCGGGCGCCCCGTTGGCGAGGCGCAGCGCCGACAGCTCAAGCCACCCTTCAGGGAGCGGCGCGAACGGTTGGCCGTGCGCGGCATCGGTGCTCGCGGTTGCTCCGCACCAGTCGCACACGCATTCGAGACGCGCCGGCGTGATCTTGATCATTCTGCTTTCGCCCGCATCGGGTAGCCGTACCCCTCCGACTGCCAGCAATCGATGCAGTACGCCTTTCCTTCTTTGCTCGGGTACGCGCCGCACGCGCCATACTCGCGCTCAAACGGCTCGCCGCACCACGCGCACTTCCCGCCGGCAAGATCGACCGCGTGCCGCGCGCAGATCGGCTGTCCGTCTTTCAGGTGCGGCGGCTCGCCCGCGTGTGTGTTGCACCCTTCGATCGTGCAGCGCTTCATGACGGTTCCTGATCTTGCCCGAGCGCTGACGCGAGCGATCCCATGCTCGACAGCGCACCTTCCAGCATCTCCGCGATGGGCTGAACTTCCATTTCGGTCGAGCACATCGACACCATGGTCTGCTCACCTTGGAGCGAGGTGAACACGCAGGTCATTTTGACGTCGAAGCCGGGGCTATCTTCGATAAGTCGGTTCATCTCGGCTAGGATCTTGGTTCCCACCTTGCGGTGTAGCGCGCTCGTCTCCGGCGTGAATCGGGGACTTCGAAGAATCACGCGGGGGGGGGCGCTCATCGCTGCACCGCCGACAGCGCGCGCTGCCACGCTTCTTCGTCGTTGGCGAGCGTGACGATCCACGCGGCGAGTTCGAGCGCACGACTCTTCGTGAACGTCTGCAGCGGCATGGGCGGACGCAGCAGAACTATCGTACCCTCGCCGGTCACCCCGACGCCGAACGCGTTGTCAGCGCGGCCGTTGCACTTTGCGGCCGCCTCGATGGCGTCGCGCAGCTTGTCGTCACTCATGGTTCGGATCCTTGAAAGGGTCTTCGCGGCAGTCTTGGCAGTAGCGCTGTTTGGGCTTCACAACCGATCGGCAGTTGAGGCATCGAAGCGCCTTCATCTCGTAGGCGACCGCGGCGCTTAGTGCGGCCATGATCGCTTGCGGCGAACGCGCGCAGCGGTCGCACAGCTCGACTTGGAGATCGAGGTAGTCGGAGACTTCGGCGATCTCCGGCATGTCGGTCTCTCCGCTCTCCCCTTCCACCGTGACGTGCCATCGGTTGTGGTAGCGCGTCCCGTTGTCGCCCGCTTGGCAGGCGTGGTTCTCGCACTTCCACGGCTTTTCGTCGGTCATTGGAAGTGCCGCCTCTCGAGATCGACGCCGCAGAACGGACAGAAGCGAATGGCGATGGGGTTCGACGTCTCATCGCGAAGAAGCAGCTGGTGGTGCCACACGCTTCCGTCCGCTTGCGTGAACACGACCGCCATCGCCCTGGCTATCGCACTGCGCGGCGCGCATTCGTGCGTGGGCATCGGATGGCCCGCGAGCGTCTTGACGTTCGTCACGTCCGCCCTTTCAGCCGCCGGATCTGACACGGCAGACACGTGAAGAGCTCGGCCGGGTGACCCGGCACGCGGTTCACATCCTTGCCGCACACGCGGCAATGCAAACCGATACTTTGTAATACGTCGTCATGCTCCGCGGGCGGGCCGGGGGGCGGGCAAGGGGGCTTGTCGGGCAGGGGCACGTGGGGGGTCCTTTCGGGAGCACGACAAGCAAACGTTATCGTGCGCCTGAGCGCAGGGCCATATTCTGACCCTACCGGTGGGTTTTTTCCTTGCACGGCGACTGCTCGAGCCGTCATACCCCCATTTGTATTACAAACGTATGCAGGGGTATACGATGAAACACAGCACGTCAGCAGACGCCGCCACTATCGAAAGCATCGCGATGCGGCTTCACCAAGCCTTGCAGATCGCCGCGTCGTCCGCGTACGGCCTGTTCATCATGCAAGTGCAGCACGCGACCTCTTGGATTCAGTTGGCACTCGACGACGCCCATTCGATCGGCGACCTCGCCACGCGGGAGCGCGCGCAGTGGCTCGGTTCGGCCGTCCGCGACTGGTGCCGCGCTCTGCACGAGTCGCAGTTTCGACGGGAATTCCGCCGGAAATCCGTGCGCAAGACCCGGACGAAGAGCCCGAGTCTCGCGCTGTGAGCGAGACGACGCAGCGGGTGCTGCAGTGCGACGAGTGCCGCGCGCGCGCGACCTTCGAGGCGGGCGACGTGAAGCTGCGCGAGTGGTTCACGGTCTGCGTGTGGAAGGGCGCGCCCGACTTCTCTCGTGCGCTCGAGGAAGGTCCGCGCAGCATGCGCGAGGAGCTCGTGAGCATCACCGGGCAGTGGCAGCACCTCTGCCCGGCGTGCGGCGCGACGCTTCGATTGTTCGTGGTCGAGAGCTTCCCGCGCGCGCTCGGAAGGCCGTTCGAACACTACGTCTACGACGCGGATGACGAAGATGAGATCCCCTTCTGACGCGCGGCCGAGTGCCGCCGATCGCACCCTTCCGCTCTTTCCCGACCCCCCTTCATCACCAGGAGACGACCTCATGAACGACGCCGCAGCAGCAGTCACCGAGACCGACGAGACGACCAGCACCAAGCGCCGGCGCGCGCGCTTCACGGAGACCGTGATCCTTCGCTGCACCCCGAAGCAGGTGCGCATGCTCCAGGAGATCAAGCGCTCCAACCGGCTCGACAATTTGAGCCAGGCGGCCCGCTTTGCGCTCGACGAGATGGTCACGAGCCGAACGCCGCGGGGGGCCAGCCGTGCCCGCTGACCTCACCCCATCGCGCAAGGTGCTGGCCGAGCTGACCGACGTTCTGCACCAGGAGATCGCGTCCGTTCGCCGAGTCCGGGAGCGGTTCACCGACGAGTCACGCGCCGAGCTCGAGGAGACCTTGCGCGCCTTCCGCGGCGAGAAGTTGGCGACCCTCCGCGAGGCGATACGCTGGCTCGAAACGATTCCGCGCACCGAAGACGTAGACGACGACGGCGTGCCGTGCTGCCCCGACTGCGGCGACACGCTGACCAGCTACCCGTTCGGCCGCGCGCTTTGCAACTCGTGCGACCACGCGGAGCTACTTCGCCTCGAGCGTGTCGCCGAGCACCCGGCCTTTTGCTGGACGTGCGGTCACGTGCACGTCGTCGAGGCGATCGCCGGCGTCGGCAAGGTGCGCGGCGTGTGCGACGAGTGCCGCTGCACGCGCTGTCTGACCAGCCTCGAGAAGATGCAGAACGACCTCGCCGGCATCGGCGCGACGCGTACGCAGCTGCCCGGCGGGTTCGCGATGTATGAGATCCCGGCGCCACCGAAGGGCGGCACCACGTGACCGTACCTATGGCCGACTGGATCCGGGGGGCGACCGAAGAAGAGCTTCGGGCCGCGCACGCGTTCTACGCCGCGCCTCGGCTCGCGCCCTACTACGGCGGCACCTGCGCCGACATCCTCGACGAGCTCGACCGGCGGCGACAGGGGACGATCGTGCGCGCGCTGTCCGACATCGACATCACCGACGAAGAGCGCGCGGCCATCAGCTCCGCCATTAGGGACGCGCGAGCGTACGCCCGTAGCGGGCTCGCACGCGAGGCGGCCAACGCGCGGGCCGATGCCAGGCTGAAGGAGTTGATCGCCATGGGGCCGCCACCGGGTCTCAAGGGGTCCGATGACGAGAGCGCGCCGCGTTGCGCCAAGTGCGGCGGCACGCTCGGAGAGCACGCCGACGGACGCGTCTTTTGCTCCGAGTTTGAGCGTCGCATCACAGTGTAAGTCAGTGGTATACGTCGTTGGATGAGCACAACCAACGAGACGGATACCCACGTACAGACGGCCTTTCGCCTGCCCGCGTCGGTGATCGACCGCATCGACGCGCAGGTGACGCGCCTACGCAGGCGGCACCCCGGCGTGCGCTTCACCCGGAGCGATGTGGTGCGCCAGCTCTTGCAGCGCGCGCTCGCCGACGCAGAGCGTGAGCGCTAGCCGAGTCGGTCGGTCTGCTCGCTCGGCACGGTCGGCCCCGTGGGGTCGCAGGCGATCGCGGCGTTCGCCCAGAACATCGCCTCCCGGCACTTCTTCAGGGCTTCCTCGAGCGCCACCCCGCGGGGGGCGAGCTCGGTCAGGCGCAAGGCGAGCTCGCAGCAGTGCGCGCGCACGGCGCCGTGCCGTTCGCCGACCTCGGGCGACGGGGGAAGGTGGTAGGCGAACTGGTCGACGATCTCGGCGCGGGTGGTCGGTTGGTCCATGCCGGCGAGGGTATCAGCGCACCATCACGTCGATCACGTGCTCGGCGCCGAAGTCGATGCGGTCGCCGGCCCGATGGGCGGCCGTGAACGGCCAGGTAGCCGGGCGGCTGTCGAGGCGGCCGCGGTAGCGCCCTGCGCCCCGGATCTCCGTCACCTCGACCCACATCCGTTCGCCCGTCTCTTCGGGGTTCGGGCTCGGCTCGAAGACGAGCTTCGCGAAGTGCCCTGGCTGCAGCCCGCGTCGCAGCGCGCGCGGGGGGATCTGGAAGGTGCGAGGGTACTTCCGGTGCCGCGCCTCTGCGTCGGCGATGACGATCCGCAGCTCCGTCACGGCGTGCGACCCCGGCGCTTGTTGAGCTGCTCGCGGTCGCGCAGGCGCCACCACAGAAACCAGCGCTCTCCGTCTTCGTCCTGTTCGTACCAGGTGAGCCCGAGCGCCTTGACGGTGCTCGGGGCGTCGGGCTCCTTGATCGGGCGGCCGCTGACCTTGAACGAGACGACGGCGCCGAGTGCACCGAGGGTCTTGGCGCCGTTGGCCGCGCGCTTGGCGACGTCGAGCACGCTCATTCGGTCACCGGCTCGAGGGTCGGCCCCCGCCCCCCCCGGTCGAGCGACCAGAGCAGTGCGCCCCCCGCGACGGCTGCGCCGGCGCAGAGCAGCACG
>DATEOG010000002.1:0-4841 GCA_035274345.1 Gemmatimonadaceae bacterium | reverse complement strand
CGGCATTGGAGCCTGCGCCCAGGGCGACCGCCAGCTCGCGCGTCTCGCCCGGTTTGAGCTCAATCGCGCACTGCAGCGCCGCGCACGGATCCAGCCCCGCGCCGGTGCGCTCCGACAGCGATTCGCGCGGTCGCAGCGCCGCGGGCGCCGCCGTGGTGCCGTTGCGGCCGAGGAACTCGCGCCGGTCGGCCGTGTAGCCCGCCACCGGCTCGCTCATGGCGCAGAACGCCACCCGCTCGGCGAACGTCGGCTCGAAGGTGTTTCGCGCCACGATCGCGCGGCGCTCGGCGTCGAACGACGTGTGCACGTGGTGGCGCGTATGCTCCCGTTGCACGCCGAGCGTCCACTCGACGTACGCCGTGACACTGAGCCGGCGCGGCCGCGAATCGCGGTTCGTGATGCGCAGGAGAGAAAGCTTCACCGCCTCATCCGGGGGGATGCCGAGGGTGAGCTCGGTCGCGATCCCGGCATGCTCGTGCTCGAACGTCGACGTGCCCGCGCCGTGCCGAACCGTGTACGGGCTCGGATCGCGGATCGGCGCCGGCGTTGCGCTCCACAGCTCCTCCGTCTCGTCGTCGCGCAGGTAGATCACGTCGCTCACCGGATCGCTCACCGGATCGTTGTGCCACGGGGAGAGCCGATAGAAGAAGCTGTTCTCCGCCCAGGTGAATCCCGCGCCGCGCTCCGAGACGACGAAACCCGCTCGAGTGTTCGCCACGACGTTCGACCAGGGCGCGGGCGGCACGTCGTCGCCGAGGAGCCGGATCTCGTACTTGCCGTCCTCCGTCAGCCCGCCGAGGCCATTGCCGAGCGCGAGGGACGACGTGTCCGCCGGGACATCCGGCAGATCGTCGCCCGTCGTCGAAGCGGCGGCAGCGATGCCGTCCGCCGGCTTCGCGCCGTTTCCATCTCCGCCGAGCGACGGCACCTGGTCGAGGATCATCGACGTGATGCGCTGGATCGCCCGCACGACCTGGGGCGTGCTGCGCTCGGACAGTCGCAGCGTCGCCGGGCTGCCGCTCTCGAGCTCGTCCTCGCTCTCCATCACCGGCTCCAGCGTGCGGCTCAGCGACTGGCCCTCGCACGCCACGTGCACGCGAGCCGTCGCGCGCAGCATGAGCAGGACGTCGGGCGGCACGACGTCGGCCCGGCGTACGAAGATGCCGCCGGGCTGATCGCGCACACCGGCCTCTCCCGAGTCGAGCACGGCCGCCATGATGCGGTCGTTCGACTGCTGGTTGTAGCTCGGCGGATGCGTGTCGAGCACGACGAGGTCGACGAGCATCCCGCGCCGCCGCCAGTAGCGGTGCGCCGCGAGAAGCTGTCGCAGCGTCGGCAGCCCGTCCACGGAGTCGATGCTCGCGAGCAGGATCGGCCAGTCACCGGAGATGCCGATCGACCAGAGCAGCGGTTGCGACCCGCGATTCTGCAGCCGGTCTTCCGGCGAGGGACCAAGCGAGCGCTCGGCATGGAACAGATGGCCGGCGACGTCCTGGAACACCGCCGCGTCCGACGGCGTGATGTTGAGCTCACGCAGCTCGACCTGTGCCGTGGTCCACGCGAGGTCCAGCGCGCGCTGCGCGGCGTGCATGTCGTCGTAGCGGTCGGCGAGCTCGAACGCGCGCTCGCGCGTCGTGGCGACGAAGGTGGTGAAGGCGATCGTCGCCGATGCGCCTGGCTCGAGGCGCAGGCGCGCACGCATCGCGACGATCGGGTCGAGCACGGCTCCCGTCGTGTTCGAGAGCGGTCCGTCGTTGCGCCGGCTCAGCGCGGCGGGGCGGCGCACCGACCGGCCGCGACCGATGAACTTCGCGCGGTCGGTCTCGTAGGTCAGCGGCCCGACGAGCGTGCCGTCCACCGCGGCGACGTGTGCGCCCCAGACGCGCGGTTCGGTGGACGAGCGGGGACGCCGCGCCGCGAACAGCGCGTGACACCAGTCGTGCCACTCCGTCTCGACGAAGAGATTGGCGAACGCCGGGTGCGCGCGGTCCGCGTCGGGAGGCGCGAGCACGACCTCGGCGTAGCTCGTCACCTCCACGTCGCGCGTCGAGGAGTCGTGGTTCGTCAGCGTGATGCGCCGCACCTCCGCCGCATCCGCCGGGACGACGGTGATCTCCGTGCGCGTCTCGATCGCGCCGTCCAGCCGATGGAAGGTGACCCGGTCCGTCGCGAAGTTCACGCGGTAGGCGTCGAAGGGCGCACACACCGGTTGGTGCGCCACGCTCCACGTCCGACCGTCCGTCAGATCCTTCACGTAACAGAACTGGCCCGTGTCGTCCGTGGTCGAGTCGGCGCGCCAGCGAGTGACGGCGAGCGACTCGTAGCGGCTGTACCCGCCGCCCCGGTTGTCCACCATGATGGTGTACGGCAGGTAGCCGAGCAGGGCGACGCGCGGCTGCGCCGTGTCCGGAGTGACGTACTCGCGCACCGCCGGACGCTCGAGCTCAGGCGCGGGGAGTGGCACCTCGACGTCGTCGCGCTGCGTCGGCTTGAACACGAGCCGCCGCGGAATCCGCTCGTGGAGCAGCAGCTCGACGGCGCGGACGAGTGGATCCGCATGGAAGCGCCGCTGCCACACGTTCGTCTCGAGCACGTTGGTGAGCGCGACGAGGCTCATGCCGACGTGGTGCGCCATGAAGTTCTTAACGACCGCGCACCGCTGACCGGGGTCGGGGCGCGTATAGTCGAGCGCGTCGTGGAAGCCGAATCGGCCGAACGCGCCGTGCCGCTCCAGCGTGACGAGGTTCTCGAGCGCGAGGTTGGGGTCGACCATCGCCGCGAGTGCCGTCGCGTACGGCGCGATGACGAGGTCGCGCGCGAGGCCGCGCTTGAGCGCCAGGTCAGGCACACCAAACGCGCGATACTGATAGGTGAGATGGCGGTCGCGGAGATTGTACGCGCTCTCGCTCACCCCCCACGGCACGTCGAACGACGACGCATACGCGACGTGCCGCCGCATCGCGGCGCGGTACGTCTGGTCGATCACCGTCTGCGGGAAGGCGCGCATCACGAGCGCCGGCATCAGGTATTCGAACATGCTGCCGCTCCACGACACGAGGGCCGTCTCGCCGGCCGCGTGCGTGAGCGTGCGGCCGAGCCGGAACCAGTGGTCCACCGGTACCTGCTTCAGCGCGATCGCCACGAAGCTCGCGAGCCGCGCCTCGGAGGCCAGCAGGTCGTACGACGACGGATCGAGTATGCGCGACGTGACCGAGTAGCCGATCGAGAACAGCTCGCGGTCGCGATCGAACAGGAAGCGGAAGTCCATCGACTCGGCGTAGCTCCCCGCGGCATGCGCCAGCGACTCGAGCCGCGACGCGATCTCCGGCTGGGCAGTCGTCTGCTCGCGGAGGCCGAGACAGGCCTGCCGCAGCGCGATCAGGTGCCCCGCGAGGTTGCCGCTGTCCACGGTCGAGATGTACGCCGGATCGAGGACGCGCAGGTCGTGCAGGTCGTACCAGTTGTAGAAGTGGCCGCGGAAGCGCCGCATCTTCTCGAGCGACTGGAACACGTGCTCGAGGCGCTCGGTCATCTCTTCGAGCGTGATGAAGCCGAGGTCGTGCGCGCTCACGGTGGCGAGCAGCTGCAGGCCGATGTTCGTCGGCGACGTGCGCATCGCCACGACGGGCACCGGATCGAGCTGGAAGTTGTCGGGCGCGAGCCAGTTGGTCTCCGCCGTCACGAACTGCTCGAAGAATTCCCAGTGCGCGCGGGCGTACCGCGTCGCGTCGGCGCGGCGCGAGGACTTCAGCCGCCGATTCACCAGCGCGACCGGGGCGCCGAGCGCGTGGGCGATCTGTGGCGCGAGGACCCAGAGAGCGGCGAGCGGCACGATCGCCAGCACGAGCGGCCACTCGCTGCCCGGCGCCGTGCGGCCGAGGCCCACCCACGCGATGGCGAGCGCGGCGACTCCCGTCGCAACGGACGGCCACATGGCGCGCCAGACGTCGGCGACGCGACCGGTAGCGGCGCGCTCCACCTGCGATGCCGATTGCCACTGCAGCAGGCGCCGGTGCGAGACGGACATGCGCCACAGTGTGCGCACGATGGCGTCGACAGACAGCCACGCCTCGCTCGCGAGCACCGTGATCGCGACGCCCACCTGCCGCAGGCTCGTGCCCGCGTCGTGGCCGACCGTCACGTAGTACGCGCGCCAGGACTTGTCGAGCGGCGGCCGGAGCGCCGCGTGGAGCATCGCGATGATCCACGGCGCCGCGATCGCGAGCAGCCCGAGCACCGTCCAGCGGAACGGTGAGCCGGGCAGCACCGTCCAGCCCGCGAAGAGGAACGCCAGCATCGCGATCTCGACGAGGCTGCGTCGCAGGTTGTCGAACAGCTTCCAGCGCGACAGCAGCGAGAGCCGGTTGCGCTCGACGCCGTCCGGTCCCGCCACGAAGCGTCCCAGCCAGGGGAGCAGCTGCCAGTCGCCGCGAATCCAGCGGTGCTTGCGCCGCGCGTACGTCAGGTAGCGCGTCGGATAGTCGTCGTAGACCTCGATGTCGGTGGCGAGTGCGGCGCGCGCGTAGTTCCCCTCGATGAGATCGTGCGAGAGCAGCGTGTCCTCGGGGAAGCGGCCGTGCGTCGCCTCCTCGAACGCGTTGATGTCGTAGATCCCCTTCCCGGTGAAGCTCCCTTCGCCGTACAGGTCCTGGTACAGGTCGGACACCGCCGTCGTGTACGGATCCACTCCCGGATGCCCGGAGTGGATCGCCGCGAACCGCGACCGGTACGCGCTCGGCAGCGCGACGCCCACGCGCGGCTGCAGGATGCCGTAGCCGCGCACCACGCGGCCGCGCCGCTCGTCGTAGACCGCGCGATTGAGCGGGTGCGCCATCGCGCCG
>DATEOG010000001.1:0-5063 GCA_035274345.1 Gemmatimonadaceae bacterium | reverse complement strand
GGTCGCGGTGAGCGACGTGACGTTCGACATCGGCCCGGGGATCACGGGCCTCCTCGGACCGAACGGCGCCGGCAAGACGACGCTGCTGCGCATGATGACCGGTCTCGCCGCGACGTCGCGCGGGTCGGTCACCATGTTCGGCGAGCCCGTGCGCGACAATCCCCCGCTCTACCGGCGGATCGGCGTGATGTCGGAGCACGAGACCGTGTACGCGTCGATGAAAGGGCGGGACTTCGTGCGGTCGATGGGACGACTGCGCGGTGTACGGGACCTGGACGCCGCGACCGACAGGGCGATCGCGCTGGTGGACATGGCCGACGCGCAGGACCGCCCGATGGACACCTACTCGCGCGGCATGCGCCAGCGCATGCGGCTCGCCGGGACGCTCGTGCACGAGCCTGATGTGCTGATCCTCGACGAGCCGCTGAACGGCGCCGACCCACGCCAGCGCGTGCACTTCAAGCAGCTGCTGCGGCAGCTCGTGACGGCGGGGAAGACGATCGTGCTCTCGTCGCACATCCTCGAGGAGGTCGAGGAGCTGGCGGACACCGTGCTGCTCATCGTGAACGGCAAGCTCGCGGCGTCGGGAGGATTCCGCGCGATCCGCGCCGCGCTCGACCAGCGGCCGTATCACGTGCGCGTAACGTGCGACGCGCCGCGGCGACTCGCCGCCGCCATCGTCGCGCTGCCGTCGGTGGATGCGGTGCACGTGGACCCCGATGGAGCGCTCGTGGTCCTGAGCCGCAACGTGCAGGACCTGCAAATCGAGCTGCCTCGCCTCGCGCGCGCGGGTGGGATCAGCCTGCGTCGCGTCGAGCCGCTGGACGATTCGCTCGAGAGCGTCTTCGGCTACCTCGTGGAGGGCTGAGCATGGGATCCGTCTATCGCATGACCCTCCAGCAGCTCACCGGCCGGTGGCGGCTCGGCATCATGTCCGCGCTCGCCGCGATGCCGGTGATCATCACCGCCGTGATGCTGCGGTCCGCCCACGCGCCGTCCGTCGCCAGCTTCGAGGCGATGGTGCTGAGCACGATGCTCGCCGGCTCCATCGCGCCGCTCGTGGTGCTCGCGATCGCCGCGCCGGCGTTCGCCAACGAGATCGAGGATCGGACGCTGGCGAACCTGACGCTGACGCCTCTTCCCCGCTGGCAAATCGTCGTGCCCAAGCTCCTCGCGTCGATCACGATCGCGGCTCCGTTCATCGCCGCCAGCGCGCTCGCCACGAGCTACATCGCCTTCCTGGGCGACGCGAGGGCGATGCTCGCGGTCACCGTCTCGGCGCTCGCCGGCGTCGTGATGTACGCGTCCGCCTTCGTGTGGCTCGGCCTCGTCACGACGCAGGCGATCGGGGTCGGGCTGCTGTACATCGTGCTGTGGGAGGGCTTCTTCGGCGGATTCATCTCCGGGGTGAAGCTGCTGAGCATCCGGCATCACACGATCGCGCTGATGCACGGGCTCGACGCGCGGCGCTTCGCGGAGCACAACCACCTGAGCCTCACCGCGGTCGTCGCGGTCGCGGCGGTCCTGTGCGGCGGTCTCGCTTTGCTGTCGGTGCGCCGTCTCCGGCGGATGGACGTTCCGTAGCCTTCTTCGCGCCCGCGCGCGCTTTTCGCGGCTTCGGCGCGCGACACCGCCACGCCTCCTCGAGCAGCACGCGGAGATCCTTCACGGTCACTTCCTTCAGCCGCACGAGGATGGCGGGATAGCCGTTGTAGTGTCCCTCGGTGAAGAACTTCCGCGTGTCCGAGGCGAGTATCAGATCCTTCTGCGCATTGTTCGTCACGCGCACCGCGAGGACATCGGGATTGGGCACGCGAGCTTTTTTCGCCTCGGTGCGCTCCAGCCAGACCCAGGCGAATCCCTTCGGCTTCCCTTTGTCTCTGACGAAGAAAGCGAAGCGATCCGTTCCTTCCTCGGCACCGGGGAAGGAGAGCGCGATCTTTCGGACGTCGGCCTGCGTCGCCATGCCATTCAGCGCGAATAGGTTCCCATCAGCTCGGCCGTCGCCAGCACGTGTCCCGCCATCGCCCGCTCGACGTCGGCCTTGCGCGCGCCGGAGCCGAGGTCGCCGAGCATCGCGTCGAGCGCGTACAGCTTGTGGAAGTAGCGGTGACGGCCGATGGGCGGACAGGGCCGGGTGTACGCACGTCCTTCGTCGTCGTTCAACCCTTCGCGCGCACCGTCCGCGCGCGCCGCACCCTCTTCCAGTTCGGCGACGGTGGCGGGAATGTCGTAGAGCACCCAGTGCACGTACACGCGCCTCGGGGCCGCCGGATCGGGCGCATCAGGATCGTCGACGATGAGGGCGAAGCTCTTCGTCCCCGGCGGCGCGCCCGACCAGGCGAGCGGCGGCGAGACGTTCGCGTCATCGCACGTGTAGCGCGTGGGGATCGCGCCACCGGACGCGAAGGCAGAGGACGACAGCGTGAACATGAGTCACCTCCGTGATTTACTCGAATCAGCCAGGCCCTGCACCGAGCCCGGCGCGTGCGCGCGCGACGACCGGCTGCAGCTCCGCATCGGCGCGGCGCCAGAGCTGCACGAGCCGCGCGCGTGTTCCCGGCCTTCGAGCGCTCGCCCGCCGCATCGTAGAGCACGGCGAGCCGCTGCATCGCCGGTCCGAGCTCGATCGCATCGGTCTCGTAGCGCCAGAACCACGGCGTGCTCAGATAGCGCTCGTACACGGCCGTGGCGGCGGAGCCCTTTCCTTCCGCCTCGTACGCGCGCGCGAGATCCGGTAACGCGCAGATGGTGCACGTATGCTGCTCGGCGGCGAGCTGCAGCAGCGGCTCCGCCTCCGACGCGCGTCCCTCCGCCAGCGCGATCACGCCGCGCGTCCAGCTGCGCTCCGCGGTCTGCTGCCGCTCGAGCGTGCGATCGTTCGCGTCCGCGGCAGCGACGAGCTGTCTCGCGCGATCGAGCCGGCCGGCCATCGCGCTGAGCCGCGCCAGCTCGTCGTACGGACGGTCGGCGGGAAGAAGACTGTCCAGCGGCGTGCGCGCCAGCGCTGAATCGACGATCGCGAGCGCGCGTGTGGGATCGTCACGGTAGCGCAGCTCGGCGCCTGCGCGGCGGATGAGGCCGAACAGGTGACGTCCCATCGACTCCGACGCGGCGCTCAACCGCTGGTGCGTGCGCCAGAGTCGATCCGCCTCTTCGAGCCGGCCCTGCGCGCTCGCCATGAGTGCCATCGCCTCGAATGGATCGACGAGCGACGCCGTGTCACCCTCCACCGACGCGATGATGGCCTCGGCACGCCGTTCGGCCTCGTCCCATCGGAGCTGCGCCGACGCGTATTGCAGCTCGATCGTCATGAGCACCGGGTTGCCGGGAAAGCGGCGCCCGATCAGGTCGAGCATGCGGCGCGCGTCGGCGAACCTTCCCTGAAGCAGCTGGTTCCCTTCGATCCCGATGTAGAAGTTCGCGATCGTCGAGTCGATCTCGGCGGCGCGGGTGAACAGGCTCTCCGCGGTGGCGAACTGCCGGCGATCCTGGTAGACGAGCGCGAGGTTGTTGAGCGCCCGGTAGTTGTCGGGATAGCGCGCGAGCAGACGGCGGTAGACCTCGATCGAGCTGTCGAAGTCGCCGCGAGCGTAAGCATAGCTCGCCTCGATGAACGAGCGGTCGGCGAAGGGCAGGTGCGCCTTGTGGCGCATGGCCTGTCGGGCTGCCTCGCGCGCAGGGCCGAGGTTGCCGATCGCCTCATGCTGCATCGCCAGCGCCGTCCACGCGCCGGCGAATGTGCTGTCGATGGCGATCGCCTGCTCGTAGTACGGGATTGCTTCGACGCGCTTGCCCGCGAGGGCGAGCTGGTTCGCTTGCGCGAAGCGCCGCAGCGCGGCGAGCGACGCCGTGGTTTCGTCGGTGAGGGACGGCATGTCGCGCAGCTCGCGCAGCGACTCCCCGATGCGATGGCGCAGGCGCTTGCTGGCGCGATCCACCGCCGCGAGGATCCCCGCCGAATCGGGGGACGTCTCGCGATAGGCCGCCAGCGACTCGCCGGACTGCGCACTGACGAGGTGCACGTTCACCGTGTACGCGCCGGCGACCTTCGCCACGCTGCCGGTGATGAACGCCTTGACCCCCATCCGCAGCGCGACCTCCCGCGCGACGGAGTCGTCGACGGCGACGTCCGGTGCGCGCTCCATCTTCGTCAGCGTCGTGCGCACCTGCCGCGGCGTCAGCACCGTCACGAATGGCGACTGCGAGAGGTCGACGCGGAGCACTTCGGTCACGGCGGCGGCGAGCGTCGAGTCGGCGGCGAGATCGGCGAAGTCGGCGACGAGCAGCCGGTCGCGTCGCGCCAGCGTGCCCGTGGTGAGCAGCGACGGCTCGGCGCGCGCGTCGCGGGTGGTGAGGTAGGCGACGGCGCCGGTCGTCAGGACGAGGGCCGCGGCTCCGATGAGGGCCAGGTTGCGGCTTCTCGGGGGTCCGATCACCGAAGCACTCGGCGGCTCGCTGCCTGGCGCTTCAATGGAAGGGCTGGCGCCGGGGTGCAGATCCCTCGACTCGCTGCGCTCGCTCGGGATGACATCTCCGGTCATCCCGAGCGCAGTCGAGGGATCTGCACTCGCTGTCACCCCGAGCGCAGTCGAGGGATCTGCACTCGCTGTCATCCCGAGCGCAGTCGAGGGATCTGCACTCACTGTCATCCCGAGCGCAGTCGAGGGATCTGCACTCACTCCTCTCGAGTACGTGGACTCGCGGCCGACCGGACCCCCGGCCGTCCGGATCTTCTCGGCGAGGCTTTGCGTCTCGGCAGCGGGAAGGGCGTCGAATTCACGCGCGAGCCTTGTCGCGAGGTCGTCGTAGGCGCGGAGTGCGCCGGCGCGGTCGCCGGTGCGCTCGTGCAGTGACATCAGTCGGCGCCACGATCCCTCCTGGTCGGGCTCGAGCTCGCAGGCACGGCGCGCGAGATCGAGCGCGCGGGTCGGGTTGCCGCCGCGCTCCGCCGATTCGGACGCCTCCCACGCGGCCGTCGAGGCGCGTCGGCGCAGCCGCCCGCGCGTCCGCTCCACCCACTCCTCGTACTCGCTCGCCACGTCGT
Organism: Gemmatimonadaceae bacterium; assembly: GCA_035274345.1. Taxonomy (GTDB): domain Bacteria; phylum Gemmatimonadota; class Gemmatimonadetes; order Gemmatimonadales; family Gemmatimonadaceae; genus AG11. The sequence continues at coordinate 16 of DATEOG010000001.1, read as the reverse complement.
CGACGTGGAAGCCGTC